>NZ_JBHYVA010000984.1:0-2195 GCF_042750055.1 Streptomyces sp. NPDC059456 | reverse complement strand
GGCCTGCACCGCACGGGACGCGTCCGGCCGCCGCCGAACGGCAGGCACCGGTCGCCGCACCGCCGATCGCCGGGCCGGCGCAGGTCGTCGCCGCTCGGAGGCCGCAGCCGGCGCCGGCCGGCGCCGCCGGCGCCGGGACCGGCGGGGCGGTCGTCGGGGCTGTCCGGGCGCCCGCGGGGCGGGGTGGCGCGGGGAGCCGACGGCCCGCAGCCGACGGCCTGACCCCGGCCGGGCCCGGGGAGGCCGGGGCGGGTGGTCCCGGGTTCCGGCCGACGTACGAGAAAATGGCGGCGCCCCTGGCCCGCCGCGGCAACGCCCTGCACGCCGGCGCCTGGTGGCTGTGGGCCCTCGGCCTGGCCACCGCCGCCTCCCGCACCACCAATCCGCTCCTGCTCGGCCTGATCGTCGGGGTCGCCGGATACGTCGTCGCGGCCCGCCGCACCTCCGCCCCCTGGGCCCGCTCCTACAGCGCCTTCCTCAAACTCGGCCTCTTCGTCATCGGGCTGCGCCTCCTCTTCTCCGTCCTCCTCGGCTCCCCGATCCCCGGCGCGCACATCCTCTTCACCCTCCCCGAGGTGCCGCTGCCCGACTGGGCGGCCCAGGGCATCCGCGTCGGCGGACGCGTCACCGCCGAGCAGCTCGTCTTCGCCTTCTACGACGGCGCCAAGCTCGCCGCCCTCCTCGTCTGCGTCGGCGCCGCCAACGCCCTCGCCAACCCGGCCCGGCTGCTGAAGTCCCTCCCGGCCGCCCTCTACGAGGCCGGCGTCGCCGTCGTCGTCGCCATGACCTTCGCGCCGAACATGGTCGCCGACGTGGCCCGGCTGCGGACCGCCCGCCGCCTGCGCGGCCGTCCCACCGGCGGCGTCAAGGCGGTCCTGCAGATCGGCCTGCCCGTCCTGGAGGGCGCCCTGGAGCGCTCCGTCGCCGTCGCCGCCTCGATGGACGCCCGCGGCTACGGCCGCACGGCGCAGGTCCCGCCCGCCGTCCGGCACACCACCAACGTCCTCACCCTCGGCGGCCTGCTCGGCATGTGCGCGGGCACGTACGGCCTGCTCGCCGCCGAGGGCGCCGCGTACGGGCTGCCGGTCCTGGCCATCGGCCTGGTCCTGGCGCTCGCGGGCCTGCGCCTGGGCGGGCGGCGCAGCATCCGGACCCGCTACCGGCCCGACCGCTGGGGCGGGCGCGCCTGGCTGGTCGCCGGGTCGGGCGCGGCCGTCGCCGCCGCCCTCGTCCGCGCCGCGGCCGTCGACCCGGACGCCCTGCTGCCCGGTGTGGTGCCCCTCGTGGCGCCCACGCTGCCGCTGTGGCCCGCGGCCGCGATCCTCATCGGCCTGCTCCCCGCCTTCGTGGCGCCCGTACCGTCCGTACCGCCCAAGGAGGCGTCGCAGTGATCCGCTTCGAGCAGGTGTCGGTCACCTACGACGGCGCCGCGCAGCCCACCCTCCGCGACGCCGACCTGGTGATCCCGGAGGGCGAGCTCACGCTCCTGGTCGGCCCGTCGGGGGTCGGCAAGTCGACCCTCCTCGGAGCGGTCTGCGGCCTGGTCCCGCACTTCACCGGCGGCACGCTGCGCGGCCGCGTCACGGTCGCCGGCCGCGACACCCGCACGCACCGGCCGCGCGAGCTCGCCGACGTCGTGGGCACCGTCGGCCAGGATCCGCTCGCCCATTTCGTGACGGACGTCGTCGAGGACGAGCTCGCCTACGGCATGGAGTCGCTCGGTCTGGCCCCGGCCGTGATGCGCCGCCGGGTCGAGGAGACCCTGGACCTGCTCGGCCTGAACGAACTGCGCGACCGCCCCATCGCCACCCTGTCCGGCGGCCAGCAGCAGCGGGTCGCGATCGGCTCGGTGCTGACCCCGCACCCGAAGGTCCTGGTCCTGGACGAGCCGACCTCCGCGCTGGACCCGGCGGCCGCGGAGGAGGTGCTCGCGGTCCTCCAGCGGCTGGTGCACGACCTGGGCACCACCGTGCTGATGGCGGAGCACCGCCTGGAGCGGGTGGTCCAGTACGCGGACCGGGTGCTGCTGCTCCCGGCCCCGGGCGCGGCGCCGGTCCTCGGCAGCCCGGCCTCGGTGATGGCGCTCTCCCCGGTGCACCCGCCGGTGGTCGCGCTGGGCCGCCTCGCGGGGTGGTCCCCCGTACCCCTGTCGGTCCGCGAGGCCCGCCGCCAGTCCCTCCCCCTCCTCTCCCGCC
>NZ_JBHYVA010000983.1:0-2195 GCF_042750055.1 Streptomyces sp. NPDC059456 | reverse complement strand
AAACCGGGGGGGGGCGGCCGCCGGCGGGGCGCCGGGGGGGGCCCCGCCCCCCGCCTGGGGGGTGGGGGGGGGGGCGGCGGGGCGGGCGCGGGGCGCCGCCGCGGCCGGCGGCACGGTCGCCGCGCTCTCCGGCGGCAGCGACGCCGTGCCGGCCGCGCTCAGCGGCTCCGCGGTGGCCTTCCACGGCGCGCACCAGGCCGGCATCGCCTCCGCCGTCCAGGACCGGCTGCACTTCGCCGCGTTCGACGTGAAGACGAAGGACCGTGCGGAGCTCGTCCAGCTCCTCAAGGACTGGACGCGGGCTGCCGAGCGGATGACCGCCGGCCTCCCCGTCGGCGAGGGCGCGGTCGGCGGCCTCCCCGAGGCCCCGCCGGACGACACCGGTGAGGCCCTCGGCCTCAAGCCGTCCCGGCTGACGCTGACCATCGGCTTCGGCCCCTCGCTCTTCGCCAAGGACCGGTTCGGCCTGGAGGACAGGCGCCCCGAGGCCCTGGTGGACCTGGAGCAGTTCCCCGGCGACAACCTGGACCCCGCCAAGAGCGGCGGCGACCTCTGCGTGCAGGCCTGCGCGGACGACCCGCAGGTCGCGGTGCACGCGATCCGCCAGCTCGCCCGCATCGGCTTCGGCAAGGCGGCGGTGCGCTGGTCGCAGCTCGGCTTCGGCAAGACCTCGTCCACCACCCCGGACCAGCAGACCCCGCGCAACATGATGGGCTTCAAGGACGGCACCCGGAACGTCGCGGGCACCGACACCGCCGCCCTCGACAAGCACGTGTGGGTCGCGGACGAGGCCAAGGGCGCCTCGGCGTGGATGACCGGCGGCTCGTACCTGGTGGCCCGCCGCATCCGGATGCACATCGAGACCTGGGACCGCACTCCGCTCCAGGAGCAGGAGGACATCTTCGGCCGGGACAAGGCCGAGGGCGCGCCGGTCGGCAAGTCCAAGGAGCGCGACGAGCCGTTCCTGAAGGCGATGAAGCCGGGGGCTCACGTCCGCCTCGCGCACCCCGACAGCAACAACGGCGTGACGATCCTGCGCCGCGGCTACTCGTTCACCGACGGGACGGACGGACTGGGCCGGCTCGACGCGGGCCTGTTCTTCCTCGCCTACCAGCGCGACGTCCGCAAGGGTTTCGTCCCGCTCCAGCGCAACCTGTCCAAGAACGACGCGCTGAACGAGTACATCCAGCACGTGGGCTCGGCCGTCTTCGCCGTCCCGCCGGGCGTCCGTGACAAGGACGACTGGTGGGGCCGGGCGCTGTTCGCGTAGTTCCCCGGAACGGAAAGGAACCGACGTGTTCAGCAACTACCTGATCGGCCTGCGTGAGGGGCTGGAGGCCAGCCTGGTCGTCTGCATCCTCATCGCGTACCTGGTGAAGACCGGGCACAAGGACAGGCTGGCGCCGCTGTGGCTCGGCGTCGGCCTCGCGGCCGCGCTCAGCCTGGCCTTCGGCGCAGCCCTCGAATTCGGCACCTCGGAGCTGACGTTCCAGGCGCAGGAGGCGATCGGCGGCAGCCTGTCGATCGTCTCGGTCGGCCTGGTGACGTGGATGGTCTTCTGGATGAAGCGCACCGCGCGGCACCTGAAGGCCGAGCTGCACGGCAAGCTCGACGCGGCGCTCGCGATGGGCACCGGCGCCCTGGTGACGACGGCGTTCCTGGCCGTCGGCCGGGAGGGCCTGGAGACCTCGCTGTTCGTGTGGCGGTCGGTCCACGCGGCCGGTGACGGCGCGGGTCCGCTGGCGGGCGTGCTGCTCGGCATCGGGTCGTCGATCCTGCTGGGCTGGCTGTTCTACCGCGGCGCGCTCAAGATCAACCTGTCCAAGTTCTTCACGTGGACCGGCGGGATGCTGGTCGTGGTCGCCGCGGGCGTGCTCGCCTACGGGGTGCACGACCTCCAGGAGGCCGAGTTCCTGCCCGGCCTCGCGAACAAGGCCTTCGACGTCACCGCGGCGATCCCGCCGGACAGCTGGTACGGGACCCTGCTGAAGGGGACGTTCAACTTCCAGCCCGACCCGACCTGGCTCCAGGTCACGGTGTGGCTGGTGTACCTGGTCCCGACGCTGCTCCTGTTCCTCGGGATGTTCGCCCGTACGGCGCCCGCGGCGCCGGCTCCGGCGGCCCCGGCGGCCCCGGCGGCGGGCGTGCCCGCGAAGGCCGAGGGCAACGGATCGTAGGGCATCGGCAGCCTGCCG
>NZ_JBHYVA010000982.1:1253-2214 GCF_042750055.1 Streptomyces sp. NPDC059456 | reverse complement strand
CCGTGGTACTCCCCGCGCCCGCGTCCCGCGTCCGGTTGCCGGTTCAGGTGCAGGCGCCGGTGCTCGTCGGGGTGTCCCGGTCAGAGCGTTTCGCTCAGCGAGTCCGCCGGGCGGCGCCGGGCGGTCCGGGCCGCCGGCACGAGCGCCGCCAGCACCGCTGCGAGCACCGCCGCGGCGACCACCGCCGACAGCACCGGCGCCGGGGGGATCCGGGCGATTCCCGCGCCGATCCCGCTCGACGCACCCTGCGCGTCCACGAGCCGGCTGCCGGAGAGTGCGCCCAGCGCCGTCCCGACCACGGCGGAGGCCAGCGCGGTCAGGCCTGCGGCCGTCACGATCATCGAGCCGATCTGCCGGGGGGTCAGCCCGATCGCCTTCAGCGCGAGCAGGTCGCGGCCCCGGTCGCGCACACCCGTGCTGATCAGCGTCAGCAGTTCCGTCAGCCCGATCAGGGCCAGTACTCCGATCAGGGCGGCGATCACCGCGCGCGCCGGCTCCAGCCGGTCGGCCGGGTCGGGGGTCTCGCGGACCTCCAGCGTCGGGCCCGCCGCCGTGGCGAGCGCGGCGCTCACCGCCCGGGGGTCCGCGCCCTTGCGCAGCACCAGGGCGTGGAAGTCGGGCCGCAGCCCGGGGTCGCGCTCGCGCAGGGCGTCGAGGGTCGTGGTGATCACCCGCCCGCCGGATTCGGGCTCGATGGTGCGGCCGACGAGGTGCAGGATCTGCGGCCGCCCCTCGACGGTCATCCGCACCCAGGCGCCGACGCGCACCCCGAGGAGGTCGAGCAGCCCCTGCCCGGCCACCGCCTCGTCCGGGCCTTCGACCGCGCGCCCCTCCACCACCGCGGAGGGGTACGGGGACCCGGCCGTGCCCAGCCCGCGGAGCGTGATGGTGCCGGTCTGGCCCGGTTCGAGCGCCGCCACCACCGCGCCCGGAAGGACCGGCGCGACGTCCGGGACCGCCC
>NZ_JBHYVA010000982.1:0-1243 GCF_042750055.1 Streptomyces sp. NPDC059456 | reverse complement strand
GGTACTCGTGCGGGTGGAGGCGCTCGCCGAGCCGCTTGAACGCCTCACGGTGGGGGGGGGCCGCGGCGGGGGTGGGGGGGGGTGGGGCGCCGCGTACCCCGCCGCCCCACGCCGGCGCGGGTTTGTCCGGCGGCGACGTCCGGGACCGCCGCGAGGGTCTTCTCCAGCTCCGCGTCAACGGCTCCTCCGGGCTGTGCGGCGCGTACGGTCAGTGCCGCGGGCAGCCCCATCCGTGCGGGGCTGCTGCGGAACTGGTCCAGCGTCGACCAGGCGACGAGCGCGACGGTGATCAGCGTCAGCGGCAGGGCGAGCCTGGCCACCGACACGAGCGTCCGGCCGCGGCGCGGGAACGCCGCCCGCCACCCCAGCACCAGCGCCGGGGGCACCCGCATGCCCAGGGCCCGCCTGCCCAGTGCGGTCATCGGTGCGGCCGACGGCAGCGCCGCACGGGCCACCGGCACGGGTGGCACCCGTCCGGCCCGCCAGGCCGAGAACGAGGTGGCGGCGGCGATCAGGAGCAGTGCGCCGCAGGGCACGCCGATCATGAGCCCGGTGTGACCGGGCAGGTCCTGCCACATCGCCGCGGCCTCGCCGATGCGTCCGGGTATGCGGGCGCCGAGCACGGCGATCGCCGCCGTGCCGAGGGTCACCCCGAGCAGTGCGAAGGCGAGGTGCTGTACGAGGAATCCGCGGGTCACCTGGCCCGGGGTGAAGCCGACGGCCTTGAGGACGGCGATGTCCCGCAGCTGGCCGCGGACGCGGGCGCCGATGGCCCCGGCCGCGGCGAGCGCCGCCGCGACCAGTGCCCCGAGCCCGAAGACGGCGAACACCTGGCCGAGGAGCCGGTCGTCGCCGCCCGCCTCGGCGCGGGCCTGCTGCCACTTGGTGACCTGGGCCACCCGGTCGGCGCCGAGGACGGTGACGGCGCGCTGGACGATGAAGTCGGTGTCGTCGGGATCCGCCAGGCGAAGGCCCACGCTCTGTCCGGTGTCGCCGTGGGCGATCCCGTCGAGGGTGGCGTCGAGCACCCAGCCGATGCCCGGGCCGCCGCCCGGGTGGTAGCGGGGTTCGGCCGCCTCGGCGATGCCGCTCACCCGCAGTGCGTGCGGGGCGCCGTCCGGTCCGGTGAGCCGTACGGTGTCGCCGGGCTCGGCCCAGAGCGCCCGCGCGACCGAGGCCTCCAGGACGACGGCGCCGGCCGGGGGGTCCGCGCCGGTACGCGTGCCCGCGCCGGCGTCCGGCG
>NZ_JBHYVA010000981.1:0-2229 GCF_042750055.1 Streptomyces sp. NPDC059456 | reverse complement strand
GCCCGGGGCCTGGCCCGGAGCCGCACAGCCCGGCAGCGGCGCCGCCCCCGGCGCCTGGCCCGGAGCCGCCGCCCCGGCCGCCTCCGCCCCGGCCGCCCCCGCGGCCGGTGCCTGGCCCAGCGCCGCCGCACCCGGGTCGGGCCGGCCCGCGGCCCCGGCGCCGGCTCCCGCCCCGGCTGCGGCCGCCGCCGCTCCGGCCGCCGCCCCGTCGCCCGGCATGGCCGCCGGCGCCGGGCAGGTCCAGGCGATGTGGCCCGGAGTCCTGGAGGCCGTCAAGAACCGCCGCCGTTTCACCTGGATCCTGCTCAGCCAGAACGCCCAGGTCACCGGTTTCGACGGGACGACCCTCCAGCTCGGCTTCCCCAACGCCGGAGCCCGCGACAACTTCGCGAGCAGCGGCAGCGAGGAGGTGCTCAAGGCCGTCCTGGCCGAGCAGTTCCAGGTCAACTGGAAGATCGACGCCGTGGTGGGCGGCGGAGGCGGCCAGCCCGCACCGGCGGCCCCGTCCTCGTACTCCGCCCCCGCCGCGCCCGCGTACAGCCCGCCGCCCGCCGCCCCGGCGCAGCCGGCTCCCGGCCCGCAGCAGCAGCCGTACCAGCCGTCGCAGCAGTCCCAGCCGCCCCAGCACGGCGGTTCCGCGCCGCAGCCCCCCGTACAGCAGGCGCCCCCGCCGGTGGCCCCCGAGGACGACGTACCGGAGGAGGACGATCCCGACCTCGTCGAGAGCGCCCTGACCGGACACGACCTCATCGTGCGCGAGCTCGGAGCCACCGTTGTGGAGGAATACACGAACGAGTAAGAGCCCGTACTTGGGTGGCCGCACGAAGAGCGGCCGCGCGAGCGGGCTAGGCTGCAGGGCGTGAAGGTCCTCGTCATCGGCGGCGGCGCCCGCGAACACGCCCTGTGCCGCTCTCTGTCCCTCGACCCCGACGTCAACGCGCTGTACTGCGCTCCCGGCAACGCCGGCATCGCCGAGGTGGCGGAGCTGCGCCCGGTCGACGCCCTCGACGGCGCGGCCGTGGCCCGCCTCGCCACCGAACTCGGCGCCGACCTGGTCGTCGTCGGCCCGGAGGCCCCCCTGGTCGCCGGCGTCTCCGATGCCGTCCGCGCCGCCGGCATCCCCGTCTTCGGCCCGTCCGCGCAAGCGGCGCAGCTGGAGGGCTCCAAGGCGTTCGCCAAGGACGTGATGGCCGCCGCCGGCGTCCCGACCGCCCGCAGCTACGTCTGCACCACCCCGGAAGAGGTGGACGAGGCCCTCGACGCCTTCGGCGCCCCGTACGTCGTCAAGGACGACGGCCTCGCCGCCGGCAAGGGCGTCGTGGTCACCGACGACCTGGCGGCCGCCCGCGCCCACGCCCTGGCCTGCGACCGGGTCGTCATCGAGGAGTACCTCGACGGCCCCGAGGTCTCCCTCTTCGCCATCACCGACGGCGTCACCGTCCTCCCGCTGCAGCCCGCGCAGGACTTCAAGCGCGCGCTCGACGGCGACGAGGGCCCCAACACCGGCGGCATGGGCGCGTACTCGCCCCTGCCCTGGGCCGACCCGAAGCTGGTCGAGGAGGTCATGGAGAGCGTCCTCCAGCCGACCGTCGACGAACTGCGCCACCGCGGCACCCCGTTCTCCGGACTCCTGTACGCAGGCCTCGCGATCACCTCCCGCGGCGTCCGCGTCATCGAGTTCAACGCCCGCTTCGGCGACCCCGAGACCCAGGTGGTCCTGGCCCGGCTGCGCACCCCGCTCGCGAGCGTGCTGCTGAACGCCGCCAACGGCACCCTGGACGCCGAGCCGCCGCTGCGCTGGCGCGAGGACGCGGCCGTCACCGTGGTGATCGCCTCCCACAACTACCCGGAGACCCCGCGCACCGGCGACCCGATCGAGGGCCTGGCCGAGGTGGCGGCCGAGGACGGTCCCGACGCCTACGTCCTGCACGCCGGGACCCGGCGCGAGGGCGACGCGGTCGTCAGCGCGGGCGGCCGCGTGCTGTCGGTGACGGCGACCGGTTCCGATCTGGCACAGGCCCGCGAGAAGGCGTATAAGGCCGTCGCGCGGATCCGGCTGGACGGCTCCCAGCACCGTACGGACATTGCCGCCAAGGCGGCCGAAGGCCGCTGAGCAGCGGGGCTTGCGTGACGCGGGGCCCGGGGGCCCCCCCGGGCGCCCCCGGCCGCGCGCGGGGGCCGCGTCGGAGTGAACCCGCCCGGGGGGGTGCCGGGCCCCCAATCACCCAC
>NZ_JBHYVA010000980.1:0-2239 GCF_042750055.1 Streptomyces sp. NPDC059456 | reverse complement strand
CTCCTGGGCCAGACGGCGCAGCAGTTCGAACACCGGTGCGCAGATCGCGAACACGATGACCGCCCGTTCGGCCAGGGCCACCGGGTCGTCGACGCCCGCCGCGCGCTCCAGGTCCAGCCGGGCCACCGACTCGGCCAGCCTCGCGTACGCGGCGAGCTCTCCCGGGGCGTAGCCGGCGTCCAGCCGCCGCAGCTCCTTCAGCGCCGACGTCAGCCCGTGCACGTGCGGCGACGTCCCCGGTGCCTGCCAGTCCAGGGCCGCGAGCAGCTCCGTCACCTCGTCCCCGGCGGCCGCCTCGGCCTCGGCCTCCTCCTCGGAGCCCGTCGCGCCCTGGGCCGCCACCGGCACCGGCAGGGCGTAGCTGACCGCTCCCAGGGCGCCCTCCGAGGTGTCCGCCTGGTCGACGGCCCCGAGCACCTCGCGCGTGGCGGCGATCGACAGTCCGCCGAGCGTGGTCAGCGCCTTGATCAGCCGCAGCCGCTGCGCGTGCTCCTCCCCGTACTCGGCCAGCGTCGCGGCGGTCGCCCGACCCGCGGGCAGCAGGCCCTGCCGCCGGAAGTACTTGATGCTGGCGACCGGTACGCCGGTCCGCCGGCTGAGCTCCGAGATCTTCATATACGGCTTCCCTGGTGGTCACGGGGTCCGGTTCGCATCATCGACGATTGGACACCACAACAAGATACTGCCACTATCCAGTAGCTGGATACCTTCAGTATCCAGCTACTGGAAATGTCGCCGCACCGGAGAATCGATGCCCCAGTCCACACACCCGTCCGTGCTCCTCCGACCCCGGCTGTGGATCGGAACGGGGCTCATCGCCGCCGTCGTCTCGATGCTGTTCGCCCTGCTCTACGTCGGCGGCAACGTCAACCCCAAGGGCAATCTGCGCGACCTGCCCGTGGCCCTGGTCAACACCGACGCCGGCGCCGACGCGGGCGGCCGCCACGTCAACATGGGCGAGCAGATCGTCGCGGGCCTGCAGAAGGCCGCCCAGGGCGACAAGAGCATCGACTGGCAGGTCGTCAGCCGCGAGGAGGCCGACAAGCGGCTCGGCCGGGGCAAGCTCTTCGGCGCCCTCGTCATACCCCGGGACTTCAGCGCCACGGTGACCGCGCTCGGCGCCCCGCAGCCCGCCGCGCAGGGCAAGGCCGCCACCCCGCCGACCCTGACCGTGCTGACCAACCAGTCCGCCGGCAGCATCGGCTCCTCCATGGCCTCGCAGGCCGCCCAGAAGGCCGCCCACGCCGCCTCCGCGCAGCTCGGACAGGAACTCCTCAAGCAGGCCGCGGCCCAGAAGGCCCCGCTGCCGACGGCCGCCCAGCTCAAGCTCGCCGACCCCGTGACCGTGACCGTCGCCGACGGCCACCCCGTCGGCTCCCGCAGCGCCATGGGCCTGAGCGCCTTCTACTACGCGCTGGTCCTCGTCGTCTGCGGCATGCTCGGCGCCAACCTGGTCAACTCCCAGGTCGACACGGCCCTCGGCTACCTGCACACCGACTACGGCCCGGTCCGCAAGCGCGAGCCCGTCCAGCACACCAGCCGCGTCCGCACGCTGGCCATCGGCATGGCGCTGATGCTCGGCATGTCACTCGTGATGGGCACCCTGGTCGAGGTCGCCACCGTCAAGATCCTCGACATGGACGCCTCCCACCTCGGCCTGCTGTGGCTCTACTCCGTCGCCACGATCGCCGTCGTCGGCATCGGCAGCCTGGCCCTGTTCGCCGCCTTCGGCACGCCCGGCATGCTGCTGGCCACCATCGTCTTCGTCGCGATGGCCGTCCCCTCCTCCGGCGCGACCGTGCCGCTCCAGGCGCTGCCCGGGTTCTTCCGGGCCCTCTCGGAGTTCGAGCCGCTGCGTCAGATCACCGAGGGCATGCGCGCCATCCTCTACTACGGCGCCCAGGCCGACGCGGGCCTGAGCCGGGCGTGGGCCTCGATGGGCGTCGCCCTCGTCGCCGCGCTGGTCTTCGGCTTCGCCGTCACCCGCCTGTACGACCGCCGAGGACTGCACCGCGTCCCGCGGCCCGGCGCCGAGGACGGGGCCCCGGCCGAAACCCCCGAGCCCCCCGCGGCCGCGGCCGGCGCCACGGCCTGAGGGGCCGGCCCCCGCTCCCGCTCCCACGGCCCCGGGCCGCAGCACGAAGCTGCGGTCCGGGGGGGGGCCCCGGCCGCCCCGCCACCCGCGCGCCCGGGGGGGGGAGGGGCGGGGGGCGCCCCGGCCGCCGGGGGGTGGGGGCGC
>NZ_JBHYVA010000979.1:0-2247 GCF_042750055.1 Streptomyces sp. NPDC059456 | reverse complement strand
GTCCGGGGCGCAGCCCCGGTTTCGGGAAGGGGCGGGGCGGGGGGAACGAACCCGAAGGGACCCATGACCACCACCCTCGTCACCAACATCGGCAGCCTCGTCACCAACGACCCCGCCCTCGGCGACGGGTCACCCCTCGGCCTGATCGAGAACGCCGCCCTCGTCATCGACGGCGACGAGATCGCCTGGGTCGGCGAAGCCGCCGCGGCCCCCGCCGCCGACGCCGCGTTCGACGCGAAGGGCCGCGCCGTCATCCCCGGCTTCGTCGACTCCCACTCCCACCTCGTCTTCGCGGGCGACCGCACCGCCGAGTTCAACGCCCGGATGTCCGGCCGCAGCTACTCCGCGGGCGGCATCCGCACCACCGTCGCCGCCACCCGCGCCGCCTCCGACGCCGCGCTCGAAGCCAACCTGCTGCGCCACCTCGACGAGGCACGGCGCCAGGGCACCACCACCTTCGAGACCAAGTCCGGCTACGGCCTCACCGTCGAGGACGAGGCCCGCGCCCTGCGCATCGCCGCCGCGCACACCGAGGAGGTCACCTACCTCGGCGCGCACATCGTCTCCCCCGACTACGCCGAGGACCCGGCGGGCTACGTCGACCTCGTCACCGGCGAGATGCTGGCGGCCTGCGCCCCGTACGCCCGCTGGGTGGACGTGTTCTGCGAGAAGGGCGCCTTCGACGGCGACCAGGCCCGCACGATCCTCACCGCGGGCGCCGCCGCCGGGCTGATCCCGCGCGTCCACGCCAACCAGCTGTCCTACGGCCCCGGCGTGCAGCTGGCCGTGGAGCTCGAAGCGGCCTCCGCCGACCACTGCACCCACCTCACCGACGCCGATGTCGACGCCCTCGCCCAGGCCGCCGGGACCACCGTCGCCACCCTGCTGCCCGGCGCCGAGTTCTCCACCCGCGCCCAGTGGCCCGACGCCCGCCGCCTCATCGACGCGGGTGCCACCGTCGCGCTGTCCACCGACTGCAACCCGGGCTCCTCGTACACGAGTTCCATGCCGTTCTGCATCGCCCTCGCCGTGCGGGACATGCGGATGACCCCGGACGAGGCGCTCTGGTCGGCCACCGCCGGCGGGGCCCGCGCCCTGCGCCGCGCCGACGTGGGCGTCGTGACCCGCGGAGCCCGCGCCGACCTGGCCCTCCTGGAGGCGCCGAGCCATGTCCACCTGGCCTACCGGCCCGGCGTCCCGCTCGTCTCGGCGGTCTGGCAGCGGGGCGTCCGCGCCGCCTGAACCGCCCCCCGATCACGCAGCGACAGGCCTGGATCCAGGCGGCCGACAGGCCGTGGATCCGGGCCTGTCCCGTGTCTTCCCTCCTCAAGGCCCCCGGCGTACCTTGAGCCACCAATCTGATGTGTCGTCAGTAACTTGTGGCCCGAGGGGAAGACGAAGGTGACCGACCGCAAACGCTCCGCCGCGCTCGCGCTGGCCTCCGCGCTGGCCGGAACGGCGGTCCTGCTGGCCGCCCCCGCGGCCCACGCCGACGTCGTCGACGTCGCGTACGACTGCAAGACCCCCATCGGGGACAAGTCGGCGGTCTCACCGATCGACATCAAGGCGGTCAAGGAGGGCGACGGCTACAAGCTGACGATGTCCTTCCAGAAGGGCGTCTCGTCCAGCCCCGTCGAACTCGGCAAGGGCGCGATGAGCCCGAGCGCCGTCATCCTGGCCGACGGAGCCGACAAGGCGTCCGTTGCGGTCTCCGGAGCGGCCAACCCCGAGGCCGTGCCCGCCAACACCCCCATCAAGATCACCGACCTCTCGGGCACCTACACCCCCAAGAAGAGCGGCAAGGTCACCTTCACCGCGGGCGTCCTCACCATCAAGGCCCTCGGGACCACCACCACCTGCACCCCGGGCAACGGCCCCAAGCCCTCCCTGGAACTCGACGTGACCGCCGCCGCGCAGTCCGGCGGCTCCACGGAGGACACCCTCCCGCAGACCGGACCCACCGACTCCGCCCTCGCCCTCGGCACCCTCGGCGCCACCGTGCTGCTCACCGGAGCCGCCGGCGTGCTCTGGCTGACCCGGCGCGGCCGGCAGGCCCGGTCCTGAACGGAGCACCCCCGGCCATGCCCGTGCTCCACACCCCCGCTCTCCCGGGACGCCTGTGCTCCGCGCTGCTCGCCGCACTCCTGCTGGCCGCGGGCCCGGCGGGCCCCCCCGGCCCCCACGGAGCGGGGGCCGCCGCCGACCAGCACCGCAGGGACACCCCGCCCCCCCCCGGCGGCCGGGCCA
>NZ_JBHYVA010000978.1:0-2247 GCF_042750055.1 Streptomyces sp. NPDC059456 | reverse complement strand
GCCTCGCGGCCCTGACGGCCCTCGCCGCCCCGGCCGCCGGCCGCGGGCCCGGTGCCGGCCGTACCGCGGTGCTGCTCGCCCTCGTCCCCGGCGTCGCAGGCACGCTCGCCCTGCGCCGCCTCGCCGCGGGGCACGCACGGGCAGCCCCGGAGGGCGGCGGCGAGGGCCCCCGGACAGAGCACGCGCCTCGCGCGGCGCCGCCGGGTGCATGACGATGCGTACATGGCCCAGGACAGTGCCGGCGGCGCGGCACCAGCGGAGATCCCGGACGGGGAGCTCAAACACAACGCGATCGGTTTCCTCGACGCGCTGGTCATCGGTCTGAACTCCACCTCGCCCGCCTACTCGCTGGCCGCCGTGATCGGGCCCATCGTGGCGCTGGTCGGGATCTACGCGCCCGGCGTCATGCTGGCGTCGTTCGTCCCGATGCTGCTCATCGCCGCCGCCTTCTACTACCTCAACAAGGTCGACCAGGACTGCGGGACGACGTTCTCCTGGGTGACGCGGGCCATGGGCCCGTGGGCGGGCTGGCTGGGCGGCTGGGCGATCACGATGACCGGCGTCCTGGTCATCGGCTCGCTCGCCGACGTCGCCGTGCACTTCGGCCTGCTCGCCGTCGGGCTCGACGGCTGGGCGGACAGCGCGCTGGTCCGCCAGACGCTCGCCGTCGTCGTGATCCTCGCCATGACGGCCATCTGCGTCGTCGGCACCGAACTGTCGGCCCACCTCCAGGACGTCCTCATCCTCGCCCAGGTCTTCTTCCTCCTGGCCTTCGCGGTGGTCGCGCTCTACCGGATCTACGCCGGGACCAGCACCCTCGATTCCATCGAACCCTCCCTCGGCTGGCTCAACCCGTTCGGCGCGGGCGGCGCCGCCCTCACCGGCGGCCTGCTGCTCGGCGTGTTCATCTACTGGGGGTGGGAGTCCGCGGTGAACCTCACCGAGGAGGTCAAGGACTCCGCCACCGCGCCCGGCAAGGCCGGCATCTGGTCGACCGTGGTGCTGCTGGTGACCTACCTGTCCGTCGGGTACGCCGTCGTCGGATACGCCGGAACCGCGTTCCTCGCCGCGAACGCCGGCGAGGAGGAGGCCATCTTCGCCGTGCTCGCGCACGAGGTGATGGGCGGCTGGGACTGGATGGTGCTCCTCGCCGTGTGCACGTCCGCGCTCGCCTCGACCCAGACCACGATCATCCCCGCTTCCCGTACCGCGCTGTCCATGGCCCGGCGGCACGCGCTGCCGCATCCGCTCGCCCACATCCATCCGCGGTTCCGGACCCCGGACGTCAGCACCTGGTGGGTGGCCGGCATCGCCATCGCCTGGTACCTCATCGTCAATCAGATCAGCGAGAACGCGCTCCTGGACTCGCTGACGGCGCTCTCCCTGCTCATCGCGTTCTACTACGCGCTGACCGGCGTGGCCTGCGCCGTCTACTACCGCCGCCATCTGCTGGAGAACCTGCACAACTTCCTGCTCATCGGCCTCGGGCCGCTGATCGGGGCGGGGATGCTGGCCTGGCTGCTGGAGGAGTCGATCGGCGACATGTCGAATCCGGAGAACTCGGCCAGCGGCGTCTCCTGGTTCGGGCTCGGCCCGCCGCTGGTGATCGGGATCGGGATCGCCCTGGCCGGCGTGCTGATCATGTGTTTCTGGCGGGTGCGTGACGGCAGGTTCTGGCGGGAGCGCAGGGGCGTGGTCGATCCGGCACTCGTCCACGGCAGGAAGCGGTAGCCCCGCGGTCCGTGCGGTCCGGAAGGAGTCCCCGATGTCTGTGGTCCTGGGATACGACGAGTCACCCGGCGCGGAACGGGCCCTGCGCGTGGCCCTCGAAGTCGCCACCGCCTTCGGCGAACCGCTCGTCCTCGTCTACGGCGCCGCCGCGCCCGGCGCCACCGGGGAGGAGTACGCGGCCCACCGCGAAGCCGTCCGGCAGGCGGGGCGCAGCGCCCTCGCCCACGCCGTCGAGGCCGCCGACGAGGCGGGCGTCCCCTCGACGGTCGAGGTCGTCGACGAGAAACCCGCCCAGGCCCTGCTCGACGCCGCGGACCGCCACCACGCACGGGTGATCATCGTCGGCAGCTGGGGCGACAGCCCGTTGCGCGGCGCTCTGCTCGGCTCGACCCCGCACAAACTGCTGCACCTGTCGCCGGTCCCGGTGCTGTGCGTCCCGACGGAGGGCGGCGCCGGGGAGTAGGGGCCCCCGCCCCCGCCCCCCCCCCCCCCGGGGGGTGGGGGGACAGCGCCGCG
>NZ_JBHYVA010000977.1:0-2250 GCF_042750055.1 Streptomyces sp. NPDC059456 | reverse complement strand
CACCACGTGGTGGTCCGGGGCTGCCGTGCGTCGTGGCCTAGGCGCGCGCGGCGGCCTTGCGGCGCATGTCGCGCACCACGCCGATGACCAGCACGACCGCGGCGACCAGCAGCGACAGCATGACCGTCTCGCGGTTGTCCTTGTCGTAGACCATGTAGGCCAGGACGAAGGTGATCATCGCGGCGGTGGCCCACGTCAGGTACGGGAAGAGCCACATCTTGACCGTGAGCTTCTCCGGCGCCTCGCGCACCAGGATCTTGCGCATCCGCAGCTGGGTCAGGCAGATGACCAGCCACACGAAGAGCGCGATCGCACCCGAGGAGTTCAGCAGGAAGCTGAAGACCGTGTCCGGGGAGGTGTAGTTGAAGTAGACGGCGGCGAAGCCGAAGACCACCGAGCCCAGGATCGCGGCGGTGGGCACGCCCCGCTTGTTGACCTTGGCGAAGACCTTGGGCGCGTCACCGCGCTCGCCCAGCGAGAACGCCATGCGGGAGGCGGTGTACATGCCCGAGTTCAGGCAGGACAGCACGGCGGTCAGGACGATCACGTTCATGATCTGGCCGGCGTGCGCGATGCCGATGGAGTCCAGGGCGGCGACGTACGAGCCCTTCTCGACGATCGACTTGTCGTTCCACGGCAGCAGGGTGAGCACGATGAAGATCGAGCCCAGGTAGAAGACGCCGATGCGCCAGATCACCGAGTTGGTGGCCTTGGTGACCGCGCGGCGCGGGTCCTCGGACTCGCCGGCCGCCAGGGTGACGATCTCGCTGCCCATGAAGGAGAAGACGACCATCAGCACACCGGTGAGGATGGAGCCCCAGCCGTTCGGCATGAATCCGCCGGCGTCGGTGAGGTGGGCGAAGCCCGCACCCGGGTTGTCCGAACCCGGCAGCACGCCGAAGACGGCGAGCATGCCGACGATGACGAAGGCGCCGATGGCGACGACCTTGATGCCGGCGAACCAGAACTCGAACTCGCCGTAGGAGGAGACGGAGCCGAGGTTGGTGATCGTCAGGACCACCATCACGATCAGCGCCCAGCCCCACTGCGGGACGGCCGGGATCCAGCCCTCGAGGATCTTCGCACCGGCGGTCGCCTCCACGGCGAGCACGACGACCCAGAAGAACCAGTACAGCCAGCCGATGGAGAAGCCGGCCCAGCGGCCGAGCGCACGGTCGGCGTACGCGGAGAAGGAGCCGGAGTTCGGGCTGGCGGCGGCCATCTCGCCCAGCATCCGCATCACGAAGACGACCATGGCGCCGACGAGGAGGTACGAGATCAGGATGGCGGGGCCGGCCTTGGCGATGCCGCCACCGGAGCCGACGAAGAGGCCGGCGCCGATGACGCCGCCAATGGCGATCATGGACAGGTGGCGGTTCTTGAGACCGGCCTTCAGACCGTCTGAGGGCTGCGTGTCGCCGGAGTTACCGGACGGGTCGCCTGCCTTCTGAAGGGTCGTCGTGGAGCTCATGGACGGATCCTTAGGTTCTCGGGTTGCGAGCCCGGGCATTCAAACCTGAGATGAACGCAGGACGGAAGACCTCAGTCCGGATCGTTGCTTTGGGAGGAACGTCCAGGACCGCGGCCCCGCCGTGTCCCATCTGCGTTCTTTGGGTTTACTTGAGCTTTAGAAGTGACTTACGCGACACCCTGCCGCGGTCTGCGGGGGGTGCCCGTGCCACACTCGTGCCATGCGCGTGTACCTCGGATCCGACCATGCCGGCTTTGAGCTCAAGAACCACCTGGTGGACTGGCTCAAGAACAACGGCCACGAGCCCGTCGACTGCGGGCCCCACATCTACGACGCGGTGGACGACTACCCGCCGTTCTGCCTGCGCGCCGCGGAGAAGACCGCCGCGGACGCCGACAGCCTCGGCATCGTCATCGGCGGCTCCGGCAACGGCGAGCAGATCGCCGCGAACAAGGTCAAGGGCGTCCGCGCCATCCTGGCCTGGAGCGTCGAGACCGCGAAGCTCGGCCGTGAGCACAACAACGCCAACGTGATCTCCGTCGGCGGCCGGATGCACACCCAGGACGAGGCCGTCTCCTTCATCGAGGCCTTCCTCGCGACCCCGTACTCCGGCGAGGAGCGCCACACCCGCCGCATCGAGATGCTCTCCGCGTACGAGCAGACCGGCGAGCTCCCCCCGATCCCGGCCCACCACCCGCAGGGCTGACCTTCCGCTTAGGGCGGGGGGGCCGGCGCCCCGCCCCCCCCCCCCCCCGGGCCGCCAGAGGACAGGCGAGCGA
>NZ_JBHYVA010000976.1:0-2254 GCF_042750055.1 Streptomyces sp. NPDC059456 | reverse complement strand
GCCCCGGCCCCGTCCTCGGTTTCCCGGGGGGCCCCGGCGCCCAGGTAGCCGCATGCCGCCGCCCTGGCCAGCGCGAGCGACTTGGCTCCCGGCGCGTCCAGCGGGCCGTCGACCAGGCCGGCGAAGCCGATCGCGACGCGGTCGCCGCCGATGGGGACGAGGCCGATCTCGGCCTCCCCGTGCGGGTCGAACCGCACGGACGAGCCCGCGGGCACGCACAGCCGCATGCCGTAGGCCGCGGCGCGGTCGAAGTCGAGGCGGGGGTTCGCCTCGAAGAAGTGGAAGTGGGAGGTGACGCTCACCGGCACGGATGCCGTGTTGCGCACGTGCAGGTGCAGCGCCGGCTCCGGCTGGGGGGCTCCGGGGCCCGGTACGACCGCTCCCGGGGCGTCGTCGCCGAGCAGCGCCGCACCCCGGATCGGGGCCGACACCACCGCCAGCCGGGAGCCGTCGTCGAAGACGGCCTCCACGTGCACCTCGGTGACCACATCGGCGACGCCGGGCAGCACATCGCCGGGGCCCAGCACGCTGCGGGCCTCCTCGATGGCCTCCGCGAGCCGCTTGCCGTCGCGCGCGGCCTCGCAGACCGTGTCCGCGATGAGCGCGGTGGCCTCCGGGACGTTGAGCCTGAGACCGCGGGCCCTGCGGGCCCTGGCCAGTTCCGCAGCGCTGCGCAGCAGCAGCCGGTCGCGCTCCGTAGGGGTCAGCCGCACGCCGATCCACCACCTTTTGAGTCGATGGGTTAGAGCATCACTCTAACTCTTCATTTCCAGGCAATGAAGCATTGACCTGAGACCAGCGCTTGAGTCACATTGAGTGTCGTTCAAACATCTGCGAACCACCCCCCGCCCTGCCAAGGGAGTCCCCCATGCCCATCGAACAGCGCGGAGTCGACACCATCCCGGAGGAGGAGCGGACGAGCGGGCCCCGAGACCTGATCTCGATCCTGCTCGGCTCGAACCTCTGCCTCGGGGTGATCGTGTTCGGCTGGCTGCCCCCGTCCTTCGGACTGGGTCTGTGGCCCTCGGTCACCGCCATCGTGACCGGCACGCTGGTCGGCATCGCCTTCACCGCGCCGCTGGCACTGGTGTCCCTGCGCACGGCGACCAACCTCTCCACCTCCAGCGGCGCCCAGTTCGGCGTACGCGGCCGGCTCGTCGGCTCGGTCGTCGGCCTGCTGCTCGCCCTCGGCTACACCGCCCTGACCCTGTGGATCGGCGGCGACGTGATGGTCGGCGCCCTGTCCCGGCTCACCGGCCTGCCGGACACCGGAGCCAGCCGCGCCGTGATGTACGGCGTCCTGGCCGCCTTCACCGTCGTCGGGGCCGTCTTCGGCTACCGGCTGCTGCTGCGCATGAGCAAGGTCCTGTCCATCGGCATGGTGGTCCTGCTCGCCGTCGGCGTGTACGCGTACGCCCCCGGCTTCACCACCGCCGCGCCGCCGCAGACCTCGTACCTGCTCGGCTCCTTCTGGCCGACCTGGCTGCTCGCCGCCGTCGCCGCCGGGCTCAGCGGCCCCGTCGCCTTCATCACCCTGCTCGGCGACTACACCCGCTACATCTCCCCGCGCCGGCACAGCCCCCGCAAGGTGTTCCGGGCCACCGGGCTCGGCCTGCTGATCGGCCTGCTGGTCCCGCAGCTGTTCGGCACGTACACCGCGCTCGCCGCCAAGGCAGGCACCGACTACGCCGGGCCGCTCGTGGACGCCTCGCCGGTCTGGTACCTGCTCCCGCTGCTCGCCGCCGCCGCGGCCGGCTCGGTGGGCAACGCCGGGCTGATGCTCTACTCCATGGGCCTCGACCTCGACGCCATCGTCCCCAGGGCCACCCGGGCCAAGGCCACGCTGGTCGCCGCGGGCGTCGCCACCGCGTTCGTCTTCATCGGCTCGTTCGAGTGGGACGTGCAGTCCGCGATGACCTCGTTCGTCCTGCTGCTGACCGCGATCGGCACCCCGTGGGCCGTGATCACCCTGATCGGCTACGTCCGCTGCCGCGGGCAGTACGACGCCGACGCCCTCCAAGTCTTCAACCGCCGCTCGGTGGGCGGCATCTACTGGTACCGCGCCGGCTGGAACGTGTCCGCGACGGTCTCCTGGGCCGTCGGTGCGGGAGTCGGCCTGCTCGCCGTGACGACCCCCTTCTACGAGGGCCCCCTGCTCGCCCTGACCGGCGGCGTGGACTGCTCCTTCGTCCTCTCCGGCCTGGCCGGCGGCCTCGTCTACACGGCCCTGACCTTCCGGAGCACGGGTGCGGCC
>NZ_JBHYVA010000975.1:0-2255 GCF_042750055.1 Streptomyces sp. NPDC059456 | reverse complement strand
GGCGGGGTGGGGGCTCGCGGCGCTGGGTGGGGCGGTGTGCGCGGCGGGGGGGGCGCCCCGCGCCGCGCGCGGCCGGGCCCGCTACGGGTGCGCCGGCTGCGGGGCGCCTACGGCGACCGGGGCGGGGAGGGGGGTCGGGCGGTCCATGAACGCGAGGACGGCCCGCTTCTCGGGGAGGTACACCTCCGGGAGGTCGACCTCGGGGAGGGTGATCTCGCCCTGGCGGACGAAGCCGATCCGGCCCAGCAGGGCGAGGGCCTTGTCGTTGCGGGCGTCGGGCTCGCCGACGGCGCGCAGGGCGGCGGGGTCCCGGAAGAGGAAGCGGACGAGTGATCCGATCAGTGTGCGGCTGAACCCCGGACGGGGGCGTTCGCTGACCGGGGCCAGCATGAGGTGCACGCCGACGTCGCCCTCGCGCACCTCGTAGCACTCGCTGACCCGGTCCTCGGACGGCTGGTAGGTCTGGAACAGTGCCACCGGCTCGCCGTCGAGGCGGACCATGAACGCGTGGTGCGTGTCCCGCCGGTCCACGTCCTCGTATATCTCCTGGACCAGTTCCCGGCTCGCGCCGTTCATCCCCCAGAATTCCGCGCGTTCCTCGACGACCCAGGAGTGCAGGACGGCGGAGTCGGCGGCCGGGTCCACGGGTGTGAAACGGACGGTTCCGAACCCTTCGACGGTCTCCGCGTAGACGTCGGGACGGGTGGTGGTCGGGGAGGCGGCGGGGGTCGCGGAGTCGGGTCTCATGAGTGGCTTGTTCCGTTCGGTGGGAGGGCCCGGGCCGTGAAGGGCCGGAAGAGGGCTCTGGCGGGCGGTGCAGGGGCAGTGGCGGGGCAACCCGCAGGCGTGCGCCACCCCCAGGCGGGTTAGGTTAGGCTGGCCTAAATATAACGGTCCGGGAAGAGGTCATGCACATGGCGGTCGGCAAGGGTTGGGAAGGTGTGGTCCTCAAGCTGCTGCGCGGCAAGGACTTCACGTTCGCGGTCACCGGCGCGGAACAGGTCACCGCGCACTACCGCCGGCTCCGCTTCACGGACGGCGACCCGGCCTCGCTGCCTGCCGTCAACTCCCTGCTGGACGCCTGCCCGCAGACCCCGGCGACGATCTGGTTCGAGACCCGGCACGAAGCCGACGCCGAGCTGCCGGGGGTACGCCTCGACCCTGACCGCCATGACATCCGCTTCGTCCCGCGCAGCGGCGCCGGTGCCGGCCTCGTCGAGCGGATCCGTGCCGAACTGCCCGCCCTGGCCGCCGACCGCGAGGCGGCGTACGTCTGGCTGGCCTGCGACACGGCGACGACGCGCACCCTCACCGGCTACCTGCGCAAGGACCTCGGTCTGCCCAGGCAGCGAGTGAACGGCTTGGGCTACCGGCGTCCGACCACCGAAGCCTGACCGCGCCGCTGAAGACGCCTCCTGCGGCGACCGGAACCAGCGGTGGTGGGGCTGTGGACGGCCGGTCAGAGGTTGAAACCGCCGGAGACCTCGATGTTCTGCGCGGTGACCCAGCGGGTTTCATCGGACACGAGCGCGGCGATCACCATCCCGACGTCCTCGGGTTCACCGACCCTTCCCAGAGCGGTCTTCGCGGCGAGTGCGGGGATGACTTCGGGGAACCGGGCGAAGGCGTCGTCGGCGAGACGGGTGCGGGTCGCTCCGGGCGAGACCGCGTTGACGCGGATGCCCCGCGTGCTGAATTCCTTCGCCATGTACCGGGTCAGCACGTCCAGGCCGCCCTTCATCGAGGCGTAGACCGAGTAGCCGGGCTCCATGCCGACGGTCGTGGCGTTGCTGCTCGTGTTCACGATGGCCCCGTGGTCCGCCAGCAGCGGAAGCAGGGTCTGCGTCAGGAAGAAGGGGCCCTTGAGGAGCACCCGCATGAGCTCGTCGAACAGTTCCTCGCCGGTGTCCTCGATCAGTGCGGTCCGGGCCAGTCCCGCGTTGTTGACCAGGGAGTCGAAGGTGCTGCGACCGAAGGTGTCGTGCAGGACCCCGGCCACCGAGGCCCGGAAGGCCGGGAACGAGCTGGTGTCGCCGACGTCCAGGGGCAGCGCGACGGCCGTCCCGCCGGCCTTCTCGATCGCGGCGACCGTGTCGAGCGCACCCTGCACGTTCTTGCCGTAGGTGAGGATGACCCCCACCCCGCGTGGGGGGGGGGGGGGGGGCGGCGGCGGGGCGCGGCCCCGCCGGGGGGCGGGGGCGCGGGCGGCCGGGCGCTGGCGGGGGCGGGTGCTCTGATGCGCTCCACCGACACAC
>NZ_JBHYVA010000974.1:0-2259 GCF_042750055.1 Streptomyces sp. NPDC059456 | reverse complement strand
GCCCCGGCCCGCCCCGGCACCCGGGGCGGTTCCGGCGCCCGGGGCGGTTCCGGGGGCGCGGGGATCGGGGCCGGGGGTCCAGCCGGCCTCCAGGAGGCGCTCGTACAGGGCCTCCACGAGCAGCGGATGGGGGCCGAGCGGGGCGGCGACGCGGGTGTCCAGGTGGGCGGCGCGGGCCGCGGCCGCGGGCAGGTCCCGCTTGACGTGGTGGCCGCGGCCGAGGAGCAGCGGGACGAGCACGGCCGCCCCGGCGGTGCTGCGCAGCGTGTCGCCGAGCAGGGGCCGGTTCAGCTCGACGTGTCCGAGCCGGACGTCGAGGCGGGGGCGGAGTTCGCGGACGCGGTCGAGAAGGGCCAGGACGGCCGGGAGGGCGCGGGGGTCGCGGCTGCCGTGCGCGACGGCGACGAGGGTGGGCTGCTGCATGCGGGGACTCCGTCGGACCGGTCCCCCGCCGTGCGCCAGGGGCGCAGTCCGCTGAGCTGCGTGCCGAGTTGGGTGGTGATCCGGGTCAGCAGCTCCGTGGCCGTGGCGGGGGGAAAGGAGAGGGACAGGGACTCGGGAGGGTGCACCAGCTCCGTCATGAACCGATCCTGCGGGCCGGAGATTGCGGGTGCGTTGCGCGGGGGTGACGGGTGTTTACCGGCACCTCACTCGCTCATTCGTACGGGTGAAAGGCGGGGTGGGGGGAACTGGGGGCCGGGTGCGGATCGTCAACCTGTGCGAACGGTGCGGGGCAAGCGGGGGGAAAGACCATGAAACTGATGCCGGGCCGGCTGAGGACGGTGGCGGGGCGGCGGCGGGCCGTCCAGGCGGTGATGGCCGCGTGCGTGCTGGCGCTGCTGCCCTCGGCGTGGACGCACGCGGCGGCCGCGGACCGGCTGCGGACGACGGCCGACGCGCCGGCCGCCGAGGTGGCGGTGGTGTTCGGGGCGGGGCTGTGGAACGGGCGGCCGACCCCTTACCTGGCCAGACGGCTCGATGCGGCGGCCGAGCTGTACCGCACGGGCAAGGCGAAGGTCGTGCTCGTCACCGGCGACAACAGCCGCACCGAGTACGACGAGCCCGACGCGATGCGGACGTACCTGACGGCCCACGGGGTGCCGGCCGACCGCATCGTCAGCGATTACGCCGGCTTCGACACGTGGGACTCCTGCGTCCGCGCCAGGGAGATCTTCGGGGTCCGGCGGGCCGTGCTGATCAGCCAGGGCTTCCACATACGCCGGGCCGTCGCGCTGTGCGGCGCGGCGGGCGTGGACGCCTACGGGGTCGGTGTCGACGACGAGCACGACGCGACCTGGTACTACGGCGGCACGCGCGAGGTCTTCGCGGCCGGCAAGGCGGCGCTGGACGCGGCCTTCAAGCCGGAGCCGCGGTTCCTGGGGCCGAAGGAGCAGGGGGTGTCGCGCGCGCTGGGCACTCTGGCAGACTGACGCGCCGTCGGCCGCCTATGCCGATTAGTCATATGGTGGTGTGTCCGTCTCGGCGTCAGGGGTGTGGAACCGTGGCTGTTGTGGATCTGAGCGGCAAGGCCGTCGTCATCACCGGGGGAGCGCGCGGGCTGGGCGCGGCGGCCGCGCGGGCCGTCGTGGACGGCGGCGGCAGCGTCCTGATCACCGACGTGCTGGAGGCGGAGGGCGCGCAGACGGCCGCGAAGCTCGGCGGCGCGGCCCGGTTCCTGCGGCACGACGTCACGAGCGAGAGCGACTGGCAGGCCGCCCTCGACCACGCGGTGGCCGAGTTCGGCCGGATCGACGGGCTGGTCAACAATGCGGGCATAGCCACCGGACAGCTCCTGGAACACGAGAGCGTCGAGCACTTCCGCCAGGTCGTCGAGGTCAACCTGGTCGGCACGTTCATCGGCATCCGGACCGCGATACCGCTGCTGCGGGCGAACGGAGGCGGCTCCATCGTCAACATCTCCTCCGCCGCCGGGCTCACCGGCCTGGCCCTCACCGCCGGGTACGGGGCCTCGAAGTGGGGTGTGCGCGGCCTGTCGAAGATCGGCGCGGTCGAGCTCGCCGAGGCACGGATCCGCGTCAACTCCGTCCACCCGGGCATGACGCTGACCCCCATGACCGCCCCGATCGGCATCCGGGCCGGCGAGGGCTTCTTCCCCGGCGCCCCGATGGGCCGCGTCGGCACCCCGCAGGAGACGGCCGCGGCGGTCGCCTTCCTCCTGTCCGATGCCGCCGGGTACATGACCGGTGCCGAACTCGCGGTGGACGGCGGCTGGACGGCCGGCCCCCCGAAGCCCCCGGC
>NZ_JBHYVA010000973.1:0-2271 GCF_042750055.1 Streptomyces sp. NPDC059456 | reverse complement strand
GTGTACGCCGCCGGGCCCGAGCCCTGCTCCGCCGACCAGGCCGCGCCCTCGTACGCGATCACCGCGGTCGTCGTCCGGTCCGTCACCGGCAGTTCCGCGCGGACCGCGCCGCGCCCGTCCGCCCTGACGGCCACCCGGTCCGCGGTCTCGGCGGCGCCCGCCCGGCCGGCCACGGTCACGGCCGCGCCCGGGACGAAGCCGGTGCCGGTGACCTCGACCTTCGCACCCGGCTTCCCGTACGCCGCGGCGAGCGCGACCGACCGCCGGTCGATTTGGGTGGGGGTCCCCCCTGCGGTGGCCGGGGGAGGGCTCGCGGTGAGCCGCGCGGACACCGGGGCCCCGGTGACGGTGCAGGTGGTGTCCAGGTCCACGAGGTGGCCGGTGTGCAGGGTGTAGTCGCCCGGGGCCAGGGTGATCTCGCCGGGCGCGGTGACGGTGAACGTGCCGGTCATGGTGACGGCGGGCAGCTCCGCACCTTCCTGAACGGGGTCGTTCCGCTTCGCCCCCACCACGGTGACCTCGCCGCTCTGCGCACCCCCCAGCAGGATCCGCCCGGTCGGGGTCAGCGCATCGGCCGGGAGTTCGCCGCCGACGGGGTTCACCGCGGGGGTCCGGGCCACCTGGTACGTCACGGTGACCGTGTCACCGACCTCCGGCGCCGGGTCGTCGACGGCGATCCGGGCCGCGGTCGGGCCGTCGGCGGGCGGGAGTCCGGTCTCCTGCGGGGGCAGGCAGTGCGTCGGGAAGCCGACCTGCCCCGACCCCTGTGCCGGGGGCGTCTCGCCGTCGGCGGCGGCGGGTGCGCCCAGCGCACCGCCGCTCGTGGCCGCGAGCACCGCCAGGCCGACGGCCACCGGCCCCCATCTCCTGCTGCCCGCCCGTGTTCGCACGGCCCGCCCCCTGGGTTCCCTCGCGCCGACAGGGGGCCATTCACGAGCGGGCGGCGGGAGAAGTCAAGGCACGGATCCGGCAACAACTGATGGCCCATCAGGCATTGGCAGCCTCGGTCCCGGTCCAGGCTCCGGCCCCGGCCCCGGCCTCCCCCTGCCCGCTCATCGCGCGGAACGTGCGCCGGTACGCCGTGGGGCTCACCCCCAGCGCCGCCTGCACGTGCTTGCGAAGGGACTGGGCCGTCCCGAAACCCGTCTCCCGCGCCACCCGTTCCATCGGCAGGTCCGTCTTCTCCAGCAGCCGCCGGGCCCGTTCCACCCGCTGCCCGACGATCCACTCGCCCGGGCTGATCCCGGACTCCTCCCGGAACCGGCGTGTGAACGTCCGCACGGACATAGCCTCCTGCCGGGCCAGGTCGACCAGCCGGACCGGCTCGTGCAGCCGGTCCAGCACCCACGCGCGGGCCGCCGCCGTACTGGCCAGCTGCGGCTGCGGCACCGGGCGGTCGACGTACTGGGCCTGCCCGCCGTCCCGGTGCGGCGGTACGACGGTCCGCCGGGCCACGTCGTTGGCGACGGCGGCCCCGTGGTCGCGGCGCACGATGTGCAGGCACAGGTCGATGCCGGCGGCGACCCCGGCCGAGGTCAGCACGTCCCCGTCGTCGGTGTAGAGCACGCCGGCGTCCACCCGCACGGCCGGGAAGAGCCGCTGGAAGTGCTCGGCGTGGGCCCAGTGCGTGGTGGCGGGGCGGCCGTCCAGGAACCCGGCGGCGGCCAGCACGTACCCGCCCGTGCAGATCGAGACGAGCCGCGTCCCGGGCCGGATGTGCGTGAGTGCCGCGGCGAGTTCACCGGTCAGCCGGCCCTCCTCGTACACCGGCCCCAGCTCGTAGGAGGCGGGCACCACCACCGTGTCGGCGGTGGCCAGCAGCTCGGGGCCGTGCTCGACGTGGACCGCGAAATCGGCGTCCGTGCGCACCGGCCCTGCGGCCAGGGCGCAGGTGAGGATCTCGTACAGCGGCTGCCCGGCGGAGTCCTTGGCGCGGCCGAAGATCCGGTGCGGGATGCCGAGCTCGAAGGGCAGCAGTCCGGTGAGGGCGAGGACGACGACACGGTGCGGGGCCATGGCCCGATCGTATCGAAGGGTGTCGTTCAGGCCACTGTCGTCAGGGATCCTCGCGGCCGGATGCTGTCTGCGTGACGCAGACAGCTCCCCACCACACCCCGCACGCCCCCACCCCAACCGCCCCGACCGCCCCGACCCCTCCGGGGCGGGCCGGGGGGGGGGGGCCCCCCCCCGCGCCGGCGCGCCCCCCCCCCCGCCCCGCGAACACGCGCGCCCGCCCGGCGCCCCCCACCCCCCCCCCCCCCCCACCACCCC
>NZ_JBHYVA010000972.1:0-2275 GCF_042750055.1 Streptomyces sp. NPDC059456 | reverse complement strand
GCGCCGCCGGCGCTGACTGCGCCGGCCCGCGCTCTCGCTGGTGCGGGGGGGTTCTGCGGGGCGCGGGCCGCCGAAACCAGCGGGCGCCGGGGCCCCGCGCGCGGGGCCCCTTCGTCAGTGCGGTTCCTCAGGCGCCCGCGCAGGACGGGCAGAGCCCCCGGTACGTCACCTCGACCGCCGAGACGACGAAGCCGAAGCGTTCCGCGTCGGGGAGGTCGGCCAGCGGGTTGCCCGACGGGTGCACGTCGCGGATCGCGCCGCACTGGGCGCAGACCAGGTGCTGGTGGGGCTGGTGGGCGTTCGGGTCGTACCGCTTGGCCCGGCGGTCCGTGGAGACCTCCAGGACCTCACCGAGGGACACGAGCTCACCCAGCGTGTTGTAGACGGTGGCGCGCGAGATCTCCGGCAGCTTGTCCACCGCGCGCGCGTGCACCTCGTCGGCCGTCAGGTGAACGTGGTCACCGTCGAGCACCTCGGCCACGACGCGCCGCTGTGCGGTCATGCGCCATCCGCGGCCGCGAAGTCGTTCCAGCAGGTCACTCATGGACACCAGCCTAACAGCGCAGGGTTCGGTGTAACTCCCGAACCTGTGTGGAGTTGGAACCTTACTTGACTTAGACAAAGTCCATCGTAGGATCGAGTGCAGCAAGGCCGAGGACAGGCACATGGCAGGAATGACGCAGGAGGCGCACGTGACGCAGGGACCGCTCACCACGGAGGCCGGGGCTCCGGTCGCCGACAACCAGAACAGCGAGACGGCCGGCGTCGGTGGTCCCGTCCTGGTCCAGGACCAGCTGCTGCTGGAGAAGCTGGCGCACTTCAACCGCGAGCGCATCCCGGAGCGCGTGGTGCACGCCCGCGGCGCCGGTGCGTACGGCACCTTCACCCTGACCCGTGACGTCTCGCAGTGGACCCGGGCCGCGTTCCTGTCCGAGGTCGGCAAGCAGACGGAAACGTTCCTGCGCTTCTCCACCGTCGCGGGCAACCTCGGTGCGGCCGACGCGGTGCGCGACCCCCGCGGCTGGGCGCTGAAGTTCTACACCGAAGAGGGCAACTACGACCTCGTCGGCAACAACACCCCGGTGTTCTTCATCAAGGACGCCATCAAGTTCCCGGACTTCATCCACACCCAGAAGCGCGACCCGTACACCGGCTCGCAGGAGGCGGACAACGTCTGGGACTTCTGGGGTCTGTCGCCCGAGTCCACCCACCAGGTGACCTGGCTGTTCGGCGACCGCGGCATACCCGCGTCCTACCGCCACATGAACGGCTACGGCTCGCACACGTTCCAGTGGAACAACGAGGCCGGCGAGGTCTTCTGGGTCAAGTACCACTTCAAGACCGACCAGGGCATCAAGAACCTCACCCAGGCCGAGGCCAACAAGCTCGCCGGTGAGGACCCCGACTCGCACCAGCGCGACCTGCGCGAGGCCATCGAGCGCGGCGACTTCCCGACCTGGACCGTGCAGGTCCAGATCATGCCGGCGGCCGACGCGGCCCAGTACCGCTTCAACCCGTTCGACCTCACCAAGGTGTGGCCGCACGAGGACTACCCGCCGATCGAGATCGGCAAGCTGGAGCTCAACCGCAACCCGGAGAACGTCTTCGCCGAGGTCGAGCAGTCCGTCTTCAGCCCGGCCCACTTCGTCCCCGGCATCGGTCCGTCCCCCGACAAGATGCTCCAGGGCCGCCTCTTCGCGTACGGCGACGCCCACCGCTACCGCGTCGGCATCAACGCCGACCACCTGCCGGTGAACCGCCCGCACGCCACCGAGGCGCGCACCAACTCCCGTGACGGCTTCCTGTACGACGGCCGCCACAAGGGTGCGAAGAACTACGAGCCGAACAGCTTCGGCGGCCCGCACCAGACCGGCCGCCCGCTGTGGCAGTCCGCCCCGGTGACCGGCGGCACGGGCAACCACGCCGCCCCGGTGCACTCCGAGGACGACGACTTCGTGCAGGCCGGCAACCTCTACCGGCTGATGTCGCAGGACGAGAAGTCCCGTCTGATCGAGAACCTGTCCGGCTTCATCGCCAAGGTCTCCCGTGACGACCTCGCCGAGCGCGCGATCGAGAACTTCCGCCAGGCGGACGGCGACTTCGGCAAGCGGCTGGAGGCCGCGGTCCAGGCCCTCCGCGGCTGACCGCCCCGCGCCGAGAGCCGGAGGGTGCGGACGCTTCGGGCCGTCGGACGCTGCCGTGGTATGGCGGTGGGGAGATCGCGGGGGGCGGCGACCCAGGGAGGATGTGGGGGGGGGGGGGGGCGGGGGCGGGG
>NZ_JBHYVA010000971.1:0-2286 GCF_042750055.1 Streptomyces sp. NPDC059456 | reverse complement strand
CCCGGGCGCGAGGGGGGGGCCGCGGGCGTGGTCGCGGGGGGGGGGGCGCGCCGCCGGTTCCGCGGCGCCGCCCTCATCCTGTTCAACGCCGCCGGCTCGCTCCCCGGCGACCTGCACAAGCTGTGGCGGGCCCGCACGGCAGACCAGTACCACGTGGAGTACGGCTACTCCTGCATGGGCTACGAGATCCCCGCCGCGATCGGCACCGCGCTGGCCGCACCCGGCCGGCCCGTGTGGGCGCTGGTCGGCGACGGGACGTACCTGATGAACCCCACCGAACTCGTCACGGCCGTGCAGGAGGGCGTCCCGATCAAGGTGGTGATCCTCGACAACCACGGCTACGCCTCCATCGGCGGCCTCTCCGGCGCCGTGGGCGGCGAGGGCTTCGGGACCGCCTACCGCTTCCGGGCGCAGGACGGTTCGTACACCGGCGCACCCCTGCCGGTGGACCTCGCGGCCAACGCGGCCTCCCTGGGAATGGCCGTGATCCGCACCCACACCATCGGTGACCTGCGGAAAGCCCTCGCCGAAGCGCGTGAGGCAGACCGCCCCACATGTGTCTACGCACAGACCCGAACACCCGACACTGTGTCGGGCCCGCCCCCGGCACAGGCGTGGTGGGATGTTCCTGTGGCCGAGACCGCGACCCGTGCGTCCGCGAACGCGGCCCGCGAAGAGTACGACCGGCAAGCCGCGCAGCGACGTCGCCATCTGTGAAGGAGCAAAAGGCATGAAGACCGTCAACCACTGGATCGGTGGCAAGACCGTCGAGGGCGCGTCGGGCAACTACGGCCCGGTCACCGACCCGGCCACCGGCGAGGTCACCACGCAGGTCGCCCTCGCGTCCGCCGACGAAGTCGACGCCGCCGTACGCGTCGCCCAGGAGGCGTACCAGACCTGGGGCCAGTCCTCGCTGGCCGCCCGCACCAAGGTGCTGTTCGCCTACCGCGCCCTGCTCGACGCCAACCGCGACGCCATCGCAGAGCTGATCACCGCCGAGCACGGCAAGGTCCACTCGGACGCGCTGGGCGAGGTCGCGCGCGGCCTGGAGATCGTCGAGCTGGCCTGCGGCATCACCACCCAGCTCAAGGGCGAGCTGTCGACCTCCGTCTCCAACCGGGTCGACGTCGCCGCCATCCGCCAGCCGCTCGGCGTGGTCGCGGGCATCACCCCGTTCAACTTCCCGGCGATGGTCCCGATGTGGATGTTCCCGCTGGCCGTGGCCTGCGGAAACACCTTCATCCTCAAGCCGAGCGAGAAGGACCCGTCGGCCGCCAACAAGCTGGCCGAGCTGGCCTCCGAGGCCGGTCTGCCGGCCGGTGTGCTCAACGTCGTCCACGGTGACAAGGTCGCCGTCGACGCGCTGCTCGCCCACCCCGGCATCGCGGCCGTCTCCTTCGTCGGCTCCACGCCGATCGCCCGCCACATCCACACCACCGCCTCCGCCAACGGCAAGCGCGTCCAGGCCCTGGGCGGCGCCAAGAACCACATGCTGGTGCTGCCGGACGCCGACCTGGACGCGGCCGCCGACGCGGCGGTCTCGGCCGCGTACGGCTCGGCGGGCGAGCGCTGCATGGCGATCTCCGCGGTCGTCGCCGTCGGCGCCATCGGCGACGCGCTGGTCGAGAAGATCCGCGAGCGCGCCGAGAAGATCAAGATCGGCCCCGGCAACGACCCGTCGTCCGAGATGGGCCCGCTGATCACCGCCGCGCACCGGGACAAGGTCGCCTCGTACGTGAAGGGCGCCGCCGACCAGGGCGCCGACGTGGTCCTGGACGGCACGGGCTACACCGTCGACGGCTTCGAGAAGGGCCACTGGATCGGCCTCTCGCTGCTCGACAACGTCAAGACCGACTCCGACGCCTACCGCGACGAGATCTTCGGCCCGGTGCTGTGCGTGCTGCGCGCCGAGACCTACGAGGAGGGCGTGGCACTGATCAACGCCTCGCCGTTCGGCAACGGCACCGCGATCTTCACCCGCGACGGCGGCGCGGCCCGCCGCTTCCAGCTGGAGATCGAGGCGGGCATGGTCGGCGTCAACGTGCCGATCCCGGTGCCGGTGGGCTACCACTCCTTCGGCGGCTGGAAGGACTCGCTCTTCGGCGACCACCACATCTACGGGAACGACGGCATCCACTTCTACACCCGCGGCAAGGTCGTCACGACCCGCTGGCCGGACCCGTCGGAAGGCCACATCGGCGTGGACCTGGGCTTCCCCCGCAACCACTGACCCGCAACCACTGACCCGCAACCGCTGATTCGCACGCAGTACCCCGGGGCCGCAGG
>NZ_JBHYVA010000970.1:0-2287 GCF_042750055.1 Streptomyces sp. NPDC059456 | reverse complement strand
CTCTCCCAGGGGCGGCTCGCCGAGGCCGCCGCCCTCACCGCGTCCGACCCGGCCCCGGCCGTGGAGCCCACCACGGCCTCGCCGTTCGACACCACCCTCGACACCCCCGTCGCGGTCGGCGAGCGGCTCCTGCAGTCCACCCGTCTCACCGACGCCACCGTCACCCCGCTCGCCCACGCGATCCGCTCCCTCACGGCCTCCGATCACCCCGACCGGGCCGTCACCTGGAGCCGCAACCTGCTGGAGGACGCGGAGCGCGCCCACGCCCCCGGCTGGACCTCGCTGTTCGCCACCCTCCACGCCGAGGCCCTGCTGCGCCTCGGTGACCTGCCCGGCGCCCACGCCCACGCCACCGCGGCCCTCCAGGCGCTCCCGGAGCGGACCGGCAGCGCCTTCCACTGCGCCCCGACGGCCGTGCTGGTCCGGGCGTGCAGTGCGATGGGCCGGTTCACGGAGGCGTCCCGGCTGACGGACCGCCAGCTGCCGCCGCGGCTGCCGGCCAGCCTGCACGGGCTGGCGTACCTGCGCGCCCGCGGCCTGCACCGCCTCGCCGTCAACCAGCCGCACGCCGCGCTCGCCGACTTCCTCGAGACCGGCCGCCTCATGGCGGCCTGGGGCATCGACCGCCCCGCCCACCTGCCCTGGCGCACCGATGCGGCCGAGGCACTGCTGCGGCTCGACGAGACCCGCCGGGCCGAACAGCTCGTCCTCGAACAGCTCGCCCACCCCGACGCGCGGCGTCCCTGGGTACGCGGGGTGTCCCTGCGCCTGCGCGCCCTCACCGGTGAACCCCGGCGCCGGGCCGCCCTGCTGGGGCAGGCCGTGGAGGAGCTGCACCGCTCGGGCGACCGCGTCGAGACGGCGCGCGCGATGGCCGACCTCGGGCGCGCCCTCCAGGCCGAGGGCTCCTCCAAGGGGAACACCATGGTCCGCAACGCCTGGAACCTCGCGAAGGACAGCGAGGCCACCGCCCTGTGCCGGGAGATCCTCCCGGACGCACCCCTGACGCCGCCGGTCCGCGACCGGGCCCCGGCCGCGGGGACGGGAACGGGGACGGGGACGGGAACGGGCGGCGCCGCGAAGCTGAGCGGTTCGGAGCAGCGGGTGGCGACGCTGGCGGCCCAGGGGCTGACCAACCGGGAGATCTCCTCGAAGCTGTTCCTGACGGTGAGCACCGTCGAGCAGCACCTCACCCGGGTCTACCGCAAGCTCCGGATCACCTCGCGCGGCGACCTGCCGATGGACCTGACCCCGGTCGGCCGCGCGGCGCTCTGAGGCGCGGCGGCCGCCCCGGCCGGTCAAGGGCCACCGTCCGCCGGTTCAGGGGGGTGGCAGGGGTGTCCGCGAAAGGGTCGGGGCTCGTAGCGTCGCTTGCCCGGAAACGCCGTCCCGCGCGGGGGCGGCACCGGGCGAGGACGGGGAGTTCACCATGGAGTGGGACCGGCGATTCGAGGAACTGCTGCGCGAGCACCTGCCGTTCCTCTCGGACGGCGAGCCGCTGTCCCCCGACACCGGCCTGCGGGCGGCGGGCCTGGACTCCCTCGGCACGGTCGAGCTGCTGGGGTCGCTGGAGAGCGCGTACGGGGTCCGCTTCACCGACGACGCGCTGGACCCCGAGACGTTCGCCACCCCCGCTGTGCTGTGGGCCGCGCTGGGACGGATGTCCCGGGCGGCCCACGGCTGAGTCGGCGCGGCGTCGGTCAGGCGACCACGGTCCAGGTGTCGTTGCCGGCCAGGACGGTGGCGAGGTCGCCCTTGCCCTTGCCGTCGACGGCTGCCTGGAGCTGGTCCGCCATGAGCGTGTCGTAGACGGGGCGCCGGATGTCGCGGAAGACCCCGATGGGCGTGCGGTGGAGCGTCTCGGGGTCGGCGAGCCGGGAGAGCGCGAAGGCCGTGGTGGGCGAGGCCGCGTGGGCGTCGTGGACCACGATCCGGGACTCGTTCTCCGGGGTCACCTCGACGACTTCGAGGTCGCCGGTGGCCTGGTCGCGGACGACGCCCTTGTGCCCGTCGGCGCCGAACCGGATCGGCTGCCCGTGTTCGAGGCGGATCACCGCCTCCTGGGCCTCCTGCTTGTCCTTCAGGGCGGTGAAGGCGCCGTCGTTGAAGATCGTGCAGTTCTGGTAGATCTCCACGAGGGCGGTGCCCTCGTGCTCGGCCGCCGCGCGCAGCACGCCGCCGAGGTGCTTGATGTCGGAGTCGACGGTGCGGGCGACGAAGGTGGCCTCGGCGCCGAGGGCGAGGGAGACGGGGTTGAAGGGGGCGTCGAGGGAGCCCATCGGCGTGG
>NZ_JBHYVA010000969.1:0-2289 GCF_042750055.1 Streptomyces sp. NPDC059456 | reverse complement strand
TGCGGGCGCCCCCCGGCGCCCCCCCCCGTGGGTGTGTTTTTGAGTCCGCGGGTGGTGGGGGGGGGGGGGGCGCGCCCGGCCGCCCCCCCCCCGCTTCGTTTGGCCGAACGTGAGCGAGAAGAACGACGGTGCGAACCGCGAAGCGAAACGATCGGCCCGCGAGCGGCTCCAGGTGGAGCGCGAGCGCGAGAAGAAGCGGGAGAAGCGGCGGCGGACCCTCATCGTGGCGTCGGCCGTGGTCGGCGTCCTCGGCCTGGCGGCCGTCGTCGGCCTGATCGCGGCCAACACCGACAAGGGCGACGGATCCGCCGACGCGGGCCCGGTGAGCGCCCCCTCCGGCGCGACCGGCAAGGACGCGCTCGCCATCCAGACGGGCAAGCCCGAGGCCAAGTCCACGCTGACGGTGTGGGAGGACTTCCGCTGCCCCGCGTGCAAGGCCTTCGAGACCAATTACCGGGACACGATCCACGAGCTGGAGGCCAAGGGCCTGCTCAAGGTCGACTACCACCTGGTCACCCTGATCGACGGGAACATGGGCGGCAGCGGCTCGCTCAAGGGCGCCAACGCGGCCGCCTGCGCCCAGGACGCCGGAAAGTTCGCCGAGTACCACGACGTTCTCTTCGAGAACCAGCCGCAGGAGACCAGCGACGCGTACGGGACGAACGCGAAGCTGCTGGAACTGGCCGCCAAGGTGCCGGGGCTGGACACGCCGGAGTTCCGGAGGTGCGTCGAGGACGGGACGCACAACAGCTGGGTGAACAAGTCCTTCGAGGCGTTCCGGGCCGGGAAGTTCCGGGGCACCCCGAGCGTGCTGCTCAACGGCAAGGACATCTTCGCCGACCAGGCCAACCCGGTGACCCCGCAGAAGCTCAAGGAGCAGGTGGAGGCCGCCGCGAAGGGGACCGGGGGCGGGGCCGCGAGCGCCTCGCCGTCGCCTTCCGCTTCGGCCTCGGCGTCCCCCTCGAAGGGGTCGAAGACCCCGGGCGCCGGGGCGTCGTCCGCCTCCTCCCCGGCCGCGGCGAAGTCCTCGTCCACGGCCTCCGGATCGCGGGCCGGATCGGCCGGGACCGCGACCGGGGCCGGGACCTCTGCGGGGAGCTCGACGGGGGCCTCCACCGGGAGCTCGAAGGGGGCCGCGGAGGACTGACCGCCCCGTCTCGATTTGGCGCCAGGTTGCCGGGCGGGTTGCGGTCCGCACCGCCCGGCAGGGTAGCGTCGGCTCTGCCATGAACCTTGCCTATATCCCCAGCCCGTCGACCGGCGTGATCCATCTCGGACCGATCCCGCTGCGCGGCTACGCGTTCTGCATCATCATCGGCGTCTTCGTCGCCGTCTGGCTCGGCAACAAGCGGTGGATCGCGCGCGGCGGAAAGCCGGGCACGGTCGCGGACATCGCCGTGTGGGCGGTGCCGTTCGGCCTGGTCGGCGGTCGCCTCTACCACGTGATCACCGACTACCAGCTGTACTTCGGCGAGGGCCGCAACTGGGTCGACGCCTTCAAGATCTGGGAGGGCGGCCTCGGCATCTGGGGCGCGATCGCGCTCGGCGCGGTCGGCGCCTGGATCGGCTGCCGCCTGCGCGGCATCCCGCTGCCGGCCTGGGCCGACGCCCTGGCCCCGGGCATCGCCCTCGCCCAGGCCTGCGGACGCTGGGGCAACTGGTTCAACCAGGAGCTGTACGGCCGCGCCACCGACCTGCCGTGGGCGCTGAAGATCAGCGACGGGCCGAACCGGGTCGCCGGGACCTACCACCCGACGTTCCTGTACGAGTCGCTGTGGTGCCTGGGCGTCGCCGCGCTGGTGATCTGGGCCGACCGCCGCTTCAAGCTCGGACACGGCCGGGCGTTCGCCCTGTACGTGGCCGCGTACTGCGCCGGCCGCGGCTGGATCGAGTACATGCGCGTCGACGAGGCCCACCACATCCTGGGTGTCCGGCTGAACGTGTGGACCGCGATCGTGGTCTTCATCCTGGCCGTCGTCTACTTCGTGCTGTCGGCGAAGCTGCGGCCCGGCCGCGAGGAGGTCGTGGAGCCGGACCGCGGCCCGGCGGCTTCCGACCCGGCCGCGAAGGAGGCCGACGCGGCCTCCGAGGCCAAGACCGGTGCCGACGCCGATCCGGCGGACTCCGCGCCGAAGCCCGGCGCCGAGACCGAGACCGAGACCGCGACCGAGGCCGACGCCGGTACCGAGGGCAAGGCCGGCTCCGAGGACGCCGAGGCCCCGAAGGCCGCCAAGAAGCTCTGACCGGGTCGTCCGGACCACGACGGGAGGGGGCGCCGCGCACCACGCG
>NZ_JBHYVA010000968.1:0-2318 GCF_042750055.1 Streptomyces sp. NPDC059456 | reverse complement strand
TTCGTGGGCCGCGTCTTTTGTTTTTAAGAGACCCCCCGCACCACCGCCCGGCCCCCCGCCCGGCCCCCGCCCGCGCGCGCCGCCGCCGGGGCGGCGGCCAGGGCCTTGGCCACCACCAGCGAGGCCTCCGGCACCCGCAGCGTGGTGGCCACCGGCGCCGCCTGCGCGTCCCGGCCGACGTACGGGGCGAGGCCCAGGGCCACCGCGCCCGCCCGGGTCGCCGCCGCGGCGGCCGCGTGACGTGCCGTCACCGCCGACAGGCCCTCGGCCGCGATCCGGTCCATGCAGGCCTCCAGCGCCAGCATCTCCAGTTGTGCCGGGGCGTGCGGGAGCGCCGTGCGGCCCGCGTCGATCCAGCGTTCCTTCCAGTCCAGGAGCGAGAGGTACGAGCGGCGCGGCGCCGCCGGGTTGTCCGCGAACCGGGCCCACGCCCGCTCCGAGACCGACACCGCCGAGACCCCCGCCGGGCCGCCCATCGCCTTCTGGGCGCCGATCACGCACAGGTCCACGCCCCACGCGTCCGGCAGCAGCGTCTCCGCGCCCACCGACGCCACCGCGTCCAGCATGAACAGCGCACCGTGGGCCCGGACGGCCTCGCCGATCTCCTCGACCGGGTTGGTGTTTCCGGTCGCCGCCTCCGCGTGCACCAGCGAGACGAAGTCGATCTCCGGATGCGCGGACAGGGCCTCGGCCACCTGCTCACCGGTCACCGCCGTGTCGAACGGCACCGCGAGGTCCACCACCCGGGCCCCGGCGTCACGCAGCCAGTTGCCGAAGGTGGTCCCGTACGGGCCGGTCACGACGTTCAGTGCCGTCGAACCGGGGCGGGCGCCCGAGCGGATGCAGCCCTCGAGGGGCAGCAGCGCCTCGCCCTGGGTGATCACCACGTCCTGGCGGGTGGATAGGAGGTCCGTGACCCCCTGCTCGATCGACGCGAAGCGTTCCGCGGTGAGCGGCGGAAGGTCCAGGAGGGGGTGGGTCACGGTGCTGCTCTCTCTTCGTCCGCTGCGTCCGGGGTCTACCCGCACGAGCGTACCGAGGCCGCACGTACAGTGCGGGACATGACCGATGACGTGCTGCATGTGAAGGGGCGTGTGCTCGTCGGACCCGACGACGCGCGCGACGAACTCTGGGTGGTCGGCGGCCGGATCTCCTACGAACGCCCGCGCGGGGCCCACGAGATCACCACGGTGTCCGGCTGGGCGCTGCCCGGTCTCGTCGACGCGCACTGCCACGTGGGACTGGACGCCCACGGTCCGGTCGACGCGGAGACCGCCGAACGCCAGGCCCTGACCGACCGCGACGCCGGCACCCTGCTCATCCGCGACGCCGGATCCCCCTCCGACACCCGCTGGATCGACGACCGCGAGGACCTTCCGAAGATCATCAGGGCCGGCCGGCACATCGCCCGGCCCCGCCGCTACATCCGCAACTTCGCCCATGAGATCGAGCCGTCCGACCTCGTCGCGTACGTGGGCCGCGAGGCGCAGCGCGGCGACGGCTGGGTGAAGCTGGTGGGGGACTGGATCGACCGCGAGGCCGGGGACCTGGCGCCCTGCTGGCCGCGGGCGGAGGTGGAGGCGGCCATCGCCGAGGCGCACCGCCTCGGCGCCCGGGTCACCGCGCACTGTTTCGCGGAGGACTCGCTGCGCGACCTGGTCGAGGCGGGCATCGACTGCATCGAGCACGCCACCGGGCTCACGGAGGACACCATCCCGCTGTTCGCGGAGCGCGGGGTGGCGATCGTCCCGACGCTCGTGAACATCGCGACCTTCCCCAAGATGGCGGCGGGCGGCGAGGCCAAGTTCCCGCGCTGGTCGGCGCACATGAGGCGGTTGCACGAGCGCCGGTACGACACCGTACGGGCCGCCTACGACGCGGGCATCGGCGTGTACGTCGGCACCGACGCCGGGGGTTCCCTGCCGCACGGCCTGGTCGCGGCGGAGGTCGCGGAGCTGGTGCGCGCCGGGATCCCGGTCCTGGAGGCCCTCTCGGCGACGACGTGGGCGGCGCGCGAGTGGCTCGGCAGGCCGGGCCTGACCGAGGGTGCGCCGGCGGACCTGGTGGTCTACGACGCCGACCCGCGGGCCGACGTCCGGGCGCTGGCGCAGCCGCGGCGCGTGGTCGTGAACGGCAAGGTCCGCGCCTGAGCGCCGGGTTGGCGCGCGGTTGACGCCCCGCGTGACGCCGGTGCCCCGGCCGGCGTTGTGTACCGCCCTGCGGGCCACCCGCCGCCGCGTATTCCCCAGCGCGCCCTGGCGGAAACGAACACCCGGGCTTAGTGAAGAACAGTGCAACCAATATAATCACGCAAACCC
>NZ_JBHYVA010000967.1:0-2321 GCF_042750055.1 Streptomyces sp. NPDC059456 | reverse complement strand
CCCCGGGTCGGCGGGACGGCCTCCCGGCTTGTCCCGGCGCCCCTCGATTCCTAGCGTTCGTCCGGGACTTCTCGAACGAACGGATGCACATGACCACGCCGACGGCACGACCACTGCTGCGCCGACGCACCCTGCTGGCCGGTGCGCTGTCCCTGGGGGCGGCGCTGACCGCGCTGGGCACCGCCGCCGGACGGGTCTGGGCCGCCGGCGGTCCGCCGGTGTCCGGTTGCGAAGCCTGGGGCGCGCGGGCGCCGAAGAGCCCGGTGAGGGTGCTGGCGGCCCGGCCGCAGAAGATCATCGTGCACCACACGGCCACCGACAACGTGACCGAGTACGGCCAGGACCGCGCGTTCGCGGTGGCCCGCGCGATGCAGACGTACCAGATGGACACGGAAGGCTGGATCGACACCGGCCAGCACTTCACCATCAGCCGGGGCGCGTTCGTCACCGAGGGCCGGCACGGGAGCCTGGCGGCGCTGGACGGCGGCGCGCAGACCGTCGAGGCCGCGCACTGCACCGGCCAGAACACGGTGGCCGTCGGCATCGAGAACGAGGGCACGTACATCACGGAAGAGCCCCGCGCCGAGCAGTACGCGACGCTCGTCGACCTCTGCACCCGCATCTGCCTCCAGTACGGCATCCGGCCGTACCAGATCTACGGGCACCGGGACTTCAACAACACCCAGTGCCCCGGCGACCGCCTGTACGCCCTGCTGCCGAAGCTGCGTGCGGACGTGGCGGCCCGGACCGGCGGCGACGCGACGGCTCCGGTGTGGCCGGTGCTGCGCACGGGCGACGTGAACGAGCGCGTCCGCGTGCTCCAGTGCCTGCTGGTCCAGCGCGGGGCGGCGATCACGCCGGACGGTTCCTTCGGGCCGGCGACCGAGGCGGCGCTGCGCGCGTTCCAGACGCAGATCGGGGCCGGCATCGACGGGGTGGCGGGAAACCAGACCTGGAACCAGCTGTGCGCGCCGGTGGCGCAGGGCGTGTCCGGGGAGGCCGTGAAGGCGGTGCAGAGCCGGCTGTCGGACCTCGGTTTCCCGACGGTGGCGGACGGGGCGTTCGGGCCCGGCACCGCGGCCCGGGTGTCGGCGTTCCAGAGTGCGCGGGCGCTGCCGCAGGACGGCGTCGTGGACGCACGGACCTGGAGCCGGCTGCTCGGCTGACTTCCGCATCCGCAGGTACGGCCAAAACCTGTATTGACTTCGACCTCCGGGGAGTTCGTCCCCCGGGGGTCACAGTCATGAGCACGCCACTTCGTGGCTGATACTGTTCCCCGCGGCCTACGGCCGGGGGACGGAATGAGCACGAAATGGGGGACCCGCCTGATGGCAGCGGGATCTGGGTCGGCCGGCGGCGGCGACGCTCCGAGAGGCGACCTCTTCGCCGAAATGCGGCGGATCAAGGACGCGTCACGGCTGAGCTACAACCGCCTGGCGGACAAGACGCACTACAGCCGCTCCTCCTGGGAGCGTTTCCTCAACGGCAAGCAGGTGCCGACCCGGATCGCGGTCGAGGAGTTCGCGGTGGCGGCCGGGGCGGATCCCGAGCCGCTCCTCGTCCTGCTCGAACTGGCCGTCGTACGCGAGGAGGCGCCGGCCGAGGAGCCCGCGCCCCGGACCCCGGAGCGTCCGGCGCCCGCATCCGCGGCCTCCCCGGCGGCGCCGGGCGCGCAGGGACCGGAACACGCCACTGCGGCAGGGCGGTTCGCCTGGTCCCGGATCCTGCGCACGGCGGCCGGCGTGCTGGCGGGCGCCCTGCTGGGCAGCGGGCTGACGGCGTTCCTCATCCGGCCGGCCGACGGGGGCGCCGCCAAGGGCGGCACCGCCGCGGCGACGGGTTCGCCCGCCGCCGCGCCCGCGCAGACCCGCCCGACCGGGCCGGTCAAGGTCGGCTGCAAGAGCGACACCTGCCTGCGCCGTGAACCGCAGGCCGAGGACTGCCAGTGGGACGCGGTCACGGTGCGCCAGACCTTCCTGCGCGGCATGAGCATCCAGCTGCGCTACAGCGAGGCCTGTCAGGCGGTGTGGGGGCGGGTCGAGAACGGCAACATCGGGGACACCGTCATGATCAAGGACAGGCGCAGCTCGTCCGACGAGGCGACGATCCGGATGGAACACGACACGTACACGCGGATGCTGGCCGTGACGCCGGACGAGACGTGGGAGACCATCACGATCTGCGGGGCGATTCCCAGCCAGAAGGAGCAGGAGTGCTCCCCGCTGGGGGCGATCACACCCTGACCGGCCGGGTCACGGGGGATGCCCGGCCCCCGGGGGGCCCGGGGGGGCCGCGGGCGGGGGGGGGGTACACAAACCCCA
>NZ_JBHYVA010000966.1:0-2324 GCF_042750055.1 Streptomyces sp. NPDC059456 | reverse complement strand
TTGCAGGGCGGGGTGGGCATGGTCGTTACCCGTGAGCCCCTCGGGGAAGCCGAGGTTGTTCTCGATCCGTGAGGTCGTTCCCGCTTGGCCGCCGGGCGCGTCGTCCTCGATCACGACCACGCTCATGCCCTCGGCCGCGGCGTACACCGCCGCGGACAGCCCACCGGGGCCGCCGCCGATCACCGCGACGTCGTAGTGGTCCTGCTCGGCCGGCCGGATCAGACCGAGCCGCTCCGCCAGCTCGCTGAGGGAAGGGTCCGTCATCTCGGTGCCGTCGCCGAGCCGCACGGTCACCGGGGCCTCGCGCACGTCCTCCTCGGGCACCCAGCGGAAGATCACGCCGCTGCGGCCGAGGAAGTCGCGGACCGCGTAGGCGGCGGGCGAGAAGCGGCTCCCGCGCACCTCGGCGGTCGGCAGATCGCCGTGGAAGTCGGCGTTCCATGTGCACAGGGAGTCGTCGAGGGCGCCCCGCAGGTGCTCCGCCGGGCTCTCGTCGGTGCGGACCGCTCCGGTACGGGCACCCGGTACGGCGTCGGCGTGCCCGGCGAGCGACAGCCAGCGGACACCGGGGGGCGCGGCGCCGGGTTCGGGGGCCTCGTCGGCGAGCACGGCTGCGACGGGCACCTTCCGGTCGGCCAGCGAGCGCAGCGCCCGGACCACCTCCGCCGGCCCGCCGACCTGCAGCACGCGGAACGAGGTCCGGTACCAGCTTTGCACCAGCTCGGCCGTCTCGTGCCGGCGGAGCGGGTCCGGGTCGGAAAGAACGATCACCGGCAGTGCGGCATCGGCCATCAAGAGTTCCTCCAGTTGCTCTGGGGGGATCGGCTTCCCCGCCCGGACAACGAGCGGGGAAGCGATTCGAACCGGCCCCCGGGGAGCAACTGCAGGTGGGTGGGCGGGGTGCGGGCGGGTGAGCGCCGGGTGCCCCCGCCCGCCGCTCTCAGAGACGGCCGAAGAACTGGTTCCCGCGGGCCGTGTGGTTCTCGCTGGTGTAGTACTCCTTCATCGCGGAGCTGATCTCGTCCCGGCTGAGCTGCCCGTCCCCGTTGACGTCGAGCCGGTCGAACGCCTCGTCGAAGGTCTCCCGCGGCAGGCGGAACATGCCGTGGAGCAGCGAGGTGTACTCCTCGCGGCTCAGCATGCCGTCGCCGTCGCGGTCACCGAGCTCGGTCCAGGCGTTGCTCATGTTCCTGATGCGCTCCCAGATCCGGTTCTGGTCCGTGACGATCCGCGCCCGGAACGCCGCCCGGAACTCCTGCCGGTCGACGACGCCGTCGTCGTTCTTGTCCATCTTCTGGAAGACGGTGTCCCAGAGGTCCGCCAGTGAATCCCGGAGTCGGTCCACGGCGTCCGGGGCGCAGCCGAGCGACTCGGCGAGCCGGTCCGAGACGCCGATGACGTCCGACTTCTCGAGCCGCCCGTCAGGGTCCGAGTCGAAGACGTCGAACGCCCGCTCCAGCTTGAGGTCCAGAACGCTCACGACAGCACCACCTTCACTCCATGTAGTCGGCTCGCGACAGTGCGAGACGGCGCCCAGGTAACCACACGCCGCGGCCCTCCCGCATGGAAGGAACGGGGTGACTGGGCATATCGGGTGACGTTGCCGGGGTCCGGGTTTGCCCCGCCCCTGCCGGGGGGCGGGCGGGGCGGGGGGGCGGGCGACCCGTCGACCGGATCGCCCGCGGAACGGGTCAGCCGGCGACGGCCAGGGCGCGGACGGGGCCGCCGATCCGCAGCCAGGTGGCGCCGTTGCGCTCCCAGACCGCCGAGCGGTCCTTGTCCAGGCGGTACAGGCGTTCGCCGCGCGCGCCGAACGCCGACCCGGCGTCCCCGACGCGGGACCAGGCGCCGGCTCGGTAGCGCCACAGGCCGCTGTCGGCCTCGTTGAGGGCGTACAGCTCCGAGGGGCTCGCGTACAGGGCGCCCGCCGGCCCGCCGACCACGCTCCACACGCCCGCTTCGCCGCTCCACCGCAGGACCGCGCTCCGTTCGGGGTTGAGCCCGTACAGGTTCCGGTCGGTCACGGCGAAGTCGGCGCCCGCGGTGCCCGCGTACGACCAGGCTTCGCCCGTCCCCCCGTACGCGAAGATCCGGCCGTCGACCGGGTCGGTGGCGAACAGTCCCGCTCCCCCGCCGTAGAGGCGCCCGGCGGGCCCGCCGACGCGGGTCCAGATGCCGTGCGCGCGGTCCCACCGGTGGACGGCGCTGCGGTCCGGGGCCAGCCGGTACAGCTCCGGACCGCCCTGGACGTGGACCGCAGGCTCGCCCTGCGCATGCTGTGGGGCGCCGCCGGCACGCTCGTCGCGTCCTGCCTCCTCGTGGCC
>NZ_JBHYVA010000965.1:0-2362 GCF_042750055.1 Streptomyces sp. NPDC059456 | reverse complement strand
GGCAGTGCCCCGCTCCCGCACCCGGCGGCCTGCCGCCCCGCGGCGGTGGCCGCCGCCGCCGGGGTCCACGCCCTGACCGCCCTCGCCGGGCTGCGTCCCGACGCCCCCGCGGGCACGGTCGCCCTCGTCCCGCTGCCCGGGGCTCCCCTGGGCGCCCTGCGCATCTCCGGCCTGCGGGTCTCCGGGGAACCGTTCGCCGTCCGGATCAGCCGGACGGGCCTCGGCATGGTGGAGGAGGCGGCCGATGCGCTCCAACTCGGCGGGTAGCCCGCCCGTCACCGCCTCCGGGATCACCAAAGCTCTGTTTATCGTCAGGCAGACGACTATGATCGCGGCATGTCGCCCTACGACCCGTCGGCCTATCCGCCCTTCGCTGTCACCGTCGACCTGGTCGTGCTCACCGTCCGGCGTCACGCGCTCTGCGCGCTGGTCGTCCGGCGGGGTGAGCAGCCGTTCCAGGGACGCTGGGCCCTGCCCGGCGGCTTCGTCCGCGGGGACGAGGACCTGGCCGCTGCCGCGGCCCGCGAACTCGCCGAGGAAACCGGCCTGTGCGCCCACGACCCGGCCGAACCGGGAGCGGACAACGGGGCGCACCTCGAACAGCTGGCCACGTACGGCGATCCGAAGCGGGATCCGCGCATGCGCGTCGTCAGCGTGGCGCATCTGGTCCTGGCTCCGGACCTGCCGGCCCCCCGGGCCGGCGGGGACGCCAACAGCGCCCGCTGGGCCCCCATCGACGAACTCCTGGCCGTCGAGGACGAGGAGGCCGCCGGGCTCGCCTTCGACCACGCCCGGATCCTCGCCGACGGCGTCGAACGCGCCCGCTCCAAGATCGAGTACTCCTCGCTGGCCACCGCCTTCTGCCCGCCCGCCTTCACCGTCGGCGAGCTCCGCCGGGTCTACGAGGCCGTCTGGGGCGTGGCCCTCGACCCCCGCAACTTCCACCGCAAGGTCACCGGGACCCCCGGCTTCCTCGTGCCGGCCGGAGGGACGACGACCCGTCAGGGCGGCCGGCCCGCCCAGCTGTTCCGGGCCGGTGGGGCTACCCTGCTCAACCCGCCGATGCTGCGCCCCGAAGTCTGACGCGTCGACACGGGGGCGAACACGCCCCGCGTACGCCGAAAATCGGACATATCGCGTTATCTTGTTTGCGGTACTCACACTGCCGCAGAGCGGTCTCACACCCCGCGAGAGAAGCGATGCTCCAGGCCATCGGACTCACCAGCACCCCCCGTCGAGACCTCCCGCCCCTGGTGGACGACCTCACGTTCGAGGCCCGCCCGGGAGCCGTGACCGCCCTCCTCGGTGAACCGGGGTCGGGCAAGACCACCGCACTGCGGCTCATGCTCGAACTCGAACCGGGCCGCGGCGTCACCTACTTCCGCGGCCGGCCGCTGCACCGGATCCCGCATCCCGGCCGTGAAGTCGGCGTACTGCTCGGAGACGTCCCGGGCAATCCGTCGCGGACCGTCCGCAGCCAGCTGCGGATGCTGTGCGCCGCCGCCGGGGTGCCGGCCTCCCGGGCCGACACCATGCTGGAGGTCGTCGGCATTGCGGGCCTGCGCGACGAGCGGCTCGGCTCGCTCTCGCTCGGCATGGAGCGCCGGGTGGGGCTGGCCGCGGCCCTGCTCTCCGACCCGTGCACCCTGCTCCTCGACGAGCCCGCCGCCGGTCTCTCGCCCCGCGAACGCGGCTGGCTCCACGGGCTGCTGCGCGGTCACGCCTCCCTCGGCGGCGCGGTGCTCTTCACCACCGACGATGCGAAGGAGGCGGCCCGCAGCGCGGACCGGGTCGTCAGCATCGAGGCCGGCCGGCTCGTCGCCGACCAGGACGCGGCCGACTTCGCCCGAACCCGGCTGCGGCCGCGGGTCGCCGTGCGCAGCCCGCACGCCGCCCGCCTGGCCGACGTACGGGGCCGGGAGGCCCGGGCCGCCCGGCGCGCGGTGGAGATCGTCGAGGAGAGCGGCAGCCGCCTGTCGGTGTACGGCAGCAGCTGCGCGGAAGTGGGTGAAGCGGCGTTCCGGCACGGCGTGCTGGTCCACCAGCTCGCCGACGAGACCGGGGACACCGGAGCACCCAGACCGCCGGTGCCCCAGGCGCGCACCGAACCTGGCGCGCCCCCGGCGGCCCCGACCGCCGCGACGGTTCAGGCAGCCTCGGCGGCCTCGACGGTCCAGGCGGCCTCGACGGCCGCGACGGTCCAGGCGGTCTCGGCGAGCACGGACCGCCGGGCCGCGCCGGCCGAGGCGGGATCACCGCCCGCCCCCGCCGCCCCCCCCGCCGCCCCGCCCGCGCGGGCCGGCCCCCCCCCCCCCCCCCCCCCCCCCCCCCCCGCGCCCCCGCACGCGCCCGCCCCCCCCCC
>NZ_JBHYVA010000964.1:0-2365 GCF_042750055.1 Streptomyces sp. NPDC059456 | reverse complement strand
GCGGGTGACTCGGGTGACGGCATGCAGCTCACGGGTGACCGGTTCACCTCGGAGACGGCTTCCTTCGGGAACGACCTCTCCACGCTGCCGAACTTCCCGGCCGAGATCCGTGCCCCTGCCGGCACCCTGCCCGGTGTCTCCTCGTTCCAGCTGCATTTCGCCGATCACGACATCCTGACGCCGGGCGACGCCCCGAACGTGCTGGTGGCGATGAATCCGGCGGCGCTGAAAGCGAACATCGGGGACGTCCCGCGCGGCGCCGAGATCATCATCAACACCGATGAATTCACCAAGCGCCCGATGGCGAAGGTCGGCTATGACACCTCGCCGCTGGAAGACGGCTCACTGGGCGCCTACAACATCCACCCGGTGCCGCTGACCACGCTCACCGTGGAGGCACTGAAGGATTTCGGGCTCTCCCGCAAGGAGGCCGAGCGGAGCAAGAACATGTTCGCGCTCGGGCTCCTGAGCTGGATGTACCACCGGCCCACCGAGGGCACCGAGAATTTCCTGCGGCAGAAGTTCGCGAAGAAGCCGAACATCGCCGAGGCGAACGTGGCCGCGTTCCGCGCGGGCTGGAACTTCGGCGAGACGACCGAGGACTTCGCGGTCTCCTACGAGGTCGCCCCGGCGACGAGGGCCTTCCCGACCGGCACCTACCGCAACATCTCCGGGAACCTCGCCCTGTCCTACGGCCTGATCGCGGCGAGCCGGCAGGCCGACCTGCCGCTGTACCTCGGTGCGTACCCGATCACCCCGGCCTCGGACATCCTGCACGAGCTGAGCAAGCACAAGAACTTCGGCGTGCGGACGTTCCAGGCCGAGGACGAGATCGCCGGCATCGGCGCGGCGCTCGGCGCGGCCTTCGGCGGCGCCCTCGGCGTGACCACCACCTCCGGCCCCGGCGTCGCCCTCAAGGCGGAGACGATCGGGCTGGCGGTGTCGCTGGAGCTGCCGCTGCTGATCGTGGACATCCAGCGCGGCGGCCCCTCCACCGGCCTGCCCACCAAGACCGAGCAGGCCGACCTGCTCCAGGCCATGTACGGCCGCAACGGCGAGGCCCCCGTCCCGGTCGTGGCGCCCCGCACCCCCGCGGACTGCTTCGACGCGGTGCTGGACGCGGTCCGGATCGCGCTGACGTACCGGACCCCGGTGTTCCTGCTCTCCGACGGATACCTCGCCAACGGCTCCGAGCCCTGGCGGATCCCCGAGGTCGACGAACTCCCCGACCTGCGCGTCCCCTTCCAGACCGCACCGAACCACGTACTGGCGGACGGCACCGAGGTGTTCTGGCCGTACAAGCGCGACCCGCAGACCCTGGCCCGCCCCTGGGCGGTCCCGGGCACGCCCGGTCTGGAGCACCGGATCGGCGGCATCGAGAAGCAGGACGGCACGGGCAACATCTCCTACGACCCGGCCAACCACGACTTCATGGTCCGCACCCGCCAGGCCAAGATCGACGGCATCCAGGTCCCCGACCTGGAGGTCGACGACCCCGACGGCGCCCGCACCCTCGTCCTGGGCTGGGGCTCCACCTACGGCCCCATCACCGCCGCCGTCCGCGAGCTGCGGACGCTGGGCGAGTCGGTGGCGCAGGCCCACCTGCGCCACCTCAACCCGTTCCCCCGCAACCTGGGAGAGGTCCTCGCCCGCTACGAGCGCGTGGTCGTCCCGGAGATGAACCTCGGGCAGCTCGCCCGGCTGCTGCGCGCGAGCTACCTCGTCGACGTCCTGTCCTTCACCCAAGTCAACGGCATGCCGTTCAAGGCCGCGCAGCTGGCCGACGCCATCCAGGAGGCGAACCGTGGCCAGTGAACTCCTCAAGCTCGTGCCCAAGGCCGAGGCCAAGCAGTCCATGAAGGACTTCCGCTCGGACCAGGAGATCCGGTGGTGCCCCGGCTGCGGCGACTACTCGATCCTGGCGGCGGTGCAGGGGTTCATGCCCGAGCTCGGGCTGGCGAAGGAGAACATCGTCTTCGTCTCCGGGATCGGCTGCTCCTCGCGCTTCCCGTACTACATGAACACCTACGGGATGCACTCCATCCACGGCCGCGCCCCGGCCATCGCCACCGGTCTGGCCACCTCCCGCCGCGACCTGTCCGTCTGGGTCGTCACCGGCGACGGCGACGCCCTCTCCATCGGCGGGAACCACCTGATCCACGCCCTGCGCCGCAACGTCAACCTCAAGATCCTGCTCTTCAACAACCGGATCTACGGACTCACCAAGGGCCAGTACTCACCCACCTCCGAAGTCGGCAAGATCACCAAATCCACGCCGATGGGCTCCCTCGACGCCCCCTTCAACCCCGTCTCCCTCGCCCTCGGCGCCGAGGCCACCTTCGTCGCCCGCACCGTCGACTCCGAC
>NZ_JBHYVA010000963.1:0-2376 GCF_042750055.1 Streptomyces sp. NPDC059456 | reverse complement strand
GCGCGGGGGGGGGGGGGGGGGCGGGAGGGGCGGGGGCGGGGGGGGGCGCCGGGCCGGCGCGGGGGGGGGGCCGGCCGCCCCGCGCGGCCCCACCCCTCACCTCATGTCTGCGGGCCCCTACTGCTGCCCGTGTTCGTCGCGGCGGCGCTGCCACCGCTCCTCGATGCGGGTCATCATCGACCGACGCTGCCGGTTGCGGCCGTGGGCCGAACCGCCTGAACTGCCGGAGACGGGCTGCTCGCCAGGCTTGGGTGCCTTGCGCCAACCGGTGACCACGAGGACCGTACAGCCCAGCATGACGAGGAATCCCACCACGCTGACCCAGAGTACGTTCGGAATGATCACACCGGTCATGAGGAGCGCGATACCCACCACAATGCCTGCGACTGCCTGGTAGACCCGTCGCCGGGTGTACGTACGCAGTCCGCTTCCCTCAAGCGCTGTCGCGAACTTGGGGTCTTCGGCGTACAGCGCTCGCTCCATCTGCTCGAGCATTCGCTGCTCGTGCTCCGAGAGCGGCACGGGAGTCCTCCTCATCCGTCGGTCGCGGGGGGTAGCGACCAGGGGTCCCCTTCAGGATAGGCGGGGAATCGTCCCCGTGACACCCGCCCTCTGCGCCACGTTACAAAAACAGTGCCCGGGAAAGGCGGCGCCCCAAAAGGAGCTGCCCGGGCAAAACCCTGCGCGAAACCGTACCGCCGGGTGGGCGGTCGCCGGGGCGTTTATTCCCCATCGGCCCGTCCACCATGCCGGTCACTGCGAACGATCATACGGGGCCGACCGGTGGACCGGAGGGTGTCCGGCGTACTCCGTGGGCGGAACTCCGCAGATCAGGCGCGCTCCTCGCGCGGGGGCTTCGTGCCGAGGACGTGCAGCTGGGTGGCGACCGCGTGGAACGCCGGCAGCTCGGCCGCGGCCTCCTCCAGGCGCAGCAGGGCCTCGACCGCGCCCGGCTCGGTGTCGACCAGGACACCGGGGACGAGGTCGGCGAAGACGCGGACCCCGTGGACCGCGCCGACCTCCAGGCCGGCCCCGCCGACCAGCTCGGCGAGCTGCTCGGCGGTGAAGCGGCGCGGTACCGGGTCCCCCGCGCCCCAGCGGCCGGCCGGGTCGGTGAGCGCCGTCCGGGCCTCGGTGAAGTGGCCGGCGAGCGCGCGGGCCAGCACGGCCCCGCCGAGGCCCGCGGCCAGCAGGCTGAGCCTGCCGCCGGAGCGCAGGGCGGCGACCGCGTTGGCCACGCCCTCGGCCGGGTCGTCCACGTACTCCAGCACGCCGTGGCACAGCACCACGTCGTAGGCGTCGCGCTCGACGACGTCCAGCAGGCCCTGGGCGTCGCCCTGTACGCCGCGGACCAGGTCGGCGACACCGGCTTCGGCGACGCGGCGCTCCAGCCCGAACAGCGCGTTCGGGCTGGGGTCGACCACGGTGACCCGGTGGCCCAGCCGGGCCACCGGCACCGCGAACTTGCCGGTGCCGCCGCCGGTGTCCAGTACGTCGAGCACGTCCCGCCCGGTCGCCTTCACCCGGCGGTCGAGGGCCTCCTTGAGGACCTCCCACACCACGGCGGTGCGAAGGGAGGCGCGGGGGCGGGAAGTGTCCGACACGGCTGATGGCTCCTCGGCGCGACAAGGGGTGGGAGATGCGTGTCCCCACCCTATTGCCTGGCCGATGTCCCGCAGGTCACCCCGGGCGGCTCAGCCCGCGTCCGCGGGCCGCGGGTGCCCGGGCCGGGGCTGCGGCAGCGCCGGCGCCGGCGCCTGGAGGGCGAGCATCCGCTCGACCAGCCGCAGGAACATCTCCACGGCGCGCACCAGATCGTCCGCGTCCCGGACCGTCGCCGCGTCCCGTATCCCCGCTTCCGCGCGGGCCCGGCGGTCGGCGCCGGAGGCGAAGAGCGCGCTCCACTCCGTCAGCTCCGGCGCTATCTCCGGCAGTACCTCCCACGCGCTGCGGATCCGGGGCCGGCGCCGCGCGCCGGCCGGCTCGGGCCGCCCGCGTGCGGCGAGCACGGCCGCGGCGGTGCGCAGCGCGGCGAGGTGGGCGGTGGCGTACCGCTCGTTGGGCCGGGTCAGCCGGACGGCCTCGGCCAGGCCGGCGCGGGCCTTGGCGAGCAGATCGAGCGCGGCCGGCGGTGCCGCCGACCTGCGCGGGACGGGGTGGACAGGGGACGGGGACGGTGTGGCCATGACGAACCTCCTGTCGTTGCGTACTGCTGTGTCTGTGTTTGTGCCTGCCCCCATCGTGACGGTCACCACTGACAATCGCCCTGACCTGCTGTTTTGCCCGCTCTGTCCGGTCAACTGCCCCCCGGTGCACCTGTGGTGCCCCGACGTTGGTAGTTTTTGAACTGCCCGGTCAGTTCAAAAGAAGGGGGGC
>NZ_JBHYVA010000962.1:0-2379 GCF_042750055.1 Streptomyces sp. NPDC059456 | reverse complement strand
CGCGCCCCCCCCCGCCGGGCCCGCCCCCCCCCCCCCCGGGCCCCCCCCGCCCCCGCGCCCGGCCGGCCCGCCCCCCCCCCGGGGGGGGCTGCCGCGGCCGGCCGTGCGCAGGGACCGCGGGGCTAGAAGCCCGGCGGCTCGGTGTAGACGCCCCACTCGTCGCGCAGCACGTTGCAGATCTCGCCGAGCGTGGCCTCGGCGCGCACCGCGTCGAGCATCGCCGGGATCATGTTCGACCCGTCGCGGGCGGCGGCCAGCATCGCGTCGAGCGAGGACTTCACCCTGGCGTCGTCTCGCCGCTCCTTGCGCGCGGCCAGCTGCTCCACCTGTACCCGCTCCACCTCGTGGCTGACGCGCAGGATCTCCAGGTCCCCGGTCACCGAACCGTGGTGCACGTTGACGCCGACGACCCGCTTGTCGCCCTTCTCCAGGGAGCGCTGGTACTGGAAGGCCGACTCGGCGATCTCGCCGGTGAACCAGCCGTCCTCGATGCCGCGCAGGATGCCCGAGGTGATCGGCCCGATCGGGTGCTGCCCGTCCGGGTGGGCGCGCAGCCCGCGCTCCTTGATCTGGTCGAAGATCTTCTCGGCGTCGGCCTCGATGCGGTCGGTGAGCTGCTCCACGTACCAGGAACCGCCCAGCGGGTCGGCCACGTTGGCCACCCCGGTCTCCTCCATCAGCACCTGCTGCGTGCGCAGCGCGATCTCGGCCGCCTGCTCGCTGGGCAGCGCGAGGGTCTCGTCGAGGGCGTTGGTGTGCAGCGAGTTCGTGCCGCCGAGGACGGCCGCGAGGGCCTCGACGGCCGTGCGGACGACGTTGTTGTACGGCTGCTGCGCGGTCAGCGAGACGCCGGCGGTCTGCGTGTGGAAGCGCAGCCACATCGACTTCTCGCTCTGTGCCCCGTACACCTCCTTCATCCAGCGGGCCCAGATCCGGCGGGCGGCGCGGAACTTGGCGATCTCCTCGAAGAAGTCGAGGTGCGCGTCAAAGAAGAAGGACAGTCCGGACGCGAAGTGGTCCACGTCCAGGCCGCGGGACAGGCCGAGCTCCACGTACCCGAAGCCGTCGGCGAGGGTGTACGCGAGCTCCTGCGCGGCCGTCGCCCCGGCCTCGCGGATGTGGTAGCCGGAGACGGACAGCGGCTTGTACGCCGGGATGCCCTTCGCGCAGTACTCCATGAGGTCGCCGATGAGGCGCAGGTGCGGCTCGGGTTCGAAGAGCCACTCCTTCTGGGCGATGTACTCCTTGAAGATGTCCGTCTGGAGCGTGCCGTTGAGGACGGCCGGGTCCACGCCCTGGCGCTCGGCGGCGACCAGGTACATGCAGAAGGCGGGCACGGCCGGGCCCGAGATCGTCATCGACGTGGTCACGTCGCCCAGCGGGATGTCCTTGAACAGGACCTCCATGTCGGCGGCGGAGTCTATGGCGACGCCGCAGTGGCCGACCTCGCCGAGGGAGCGGGGGTCGTCGGAGTCGCGCCCCATCAGGGTCGGCATGTCGAAGGCCACGGAGAGCCCGCCGCCGCCGGCGGCCAGGATCATCTTGTAGCGCTCGTTGGTCTGCTCGGCGTTGCCGAAGCCGGCGAACTGGCGGATGGTCCAGGTCCGGCCGCGGTACCCGGTGGCGTGCAGGCCGCGGGTGTAGGGGTACTCCCCCGGCCATCCGATGCGTTCGAATCCCTCGTACGCGTCACCGGGCCGGGGGCCGTAGACGGGATCGACGTCATCCCCGGAGAGCGTGGTGAAGTCGGCCTCGCGCTTGCGGGCCTTGTCATAACGGGCCTGCCAGCGGCGGCGGCCCTCCTCGATGGCGTCAGCGTCCATACCCACGAATTTACTAGGACGTCCTAGTAAATGTCGATGGGAAACCCCGGAGAGTATCCCCGGGGCACCTACGGGACGGTCCGGCTCCGGCCGCGCTCTAGGCGTCGACGGTGGCCGCGGCCTCGGCGTCGGCCACGAGCGGCTCGACCTCGGCGCGCACGCCGCGCTCGACGAAGAAGGCGGCCAGCGGGATCGTGCCGGAGACGAGCACCCAGAGCAGCTTCGGGAACGGCCACCGGGCCTTGGAGCCCAGGTCGAAGGCGAACACCAGGTAGATCATGAACAGCACACCGTGGACCTGCGAGACCGCCAGGGTCAGGTCGGCACCGGTGTCGAAGCCGTACTTGAAAACCATGCAGGTGCAGAGGATCAACAGCATGACCGCGGTCAGGTAGGCCATGACGCGGTAGCGGGTCAGCACGCTTCGTTTCATGCACACGAGCGTAACCATCCGTTTTGCGCGATCTTGACGGGGGGGGGCGCCCCCCCGGGGGGGGGGCCCCCCCCCCCCCGGCCCCAGCAAAAACGCCCCCGGCACCCCCCGCGGGGCCGGGGA
>NZ_JBHYVA010000961.1:0-2382 GCF_042750055.1 Streptomyces sp. NPDC059456 | reverse complement strand
CGGGGGGGGTCCCCCCGGGGGGGGGGGGGGGGGGGGGGGGGGGGGGGGGGGGGCCCCCCCCCCCCGCGCACCGTGCTCCGTGCGGGGTTAATTTAATTGCACGGCTAGTGCAATATGGGGCTGATTTTGTGTACTGTGGACGACGTGGCCTTCGCTGCCCGGTCGTCGGCAAGGACCGCCAGGGCGCGAAAGGCCTTCCCGCGGGGGGCGTTCGCCTGGAGGACAGGCAGAAGGAGTTCCACGATGTCCCGCCACCACGATCCGTCGCCCTCCCATGCCCGGGAGCGCGGCCGCAAGACCCACCGCACCCCCGCCGCGAGAACCCTGCGGCCCGTCATCGCCGCCCTGGGCGCCGCGGCACTCGTGTCCGCGTGCGGGGCCGGCGGGGCGACCGGGGCGGCAACGCCCGCAACCGCCTCGGCGTCGGCCGCCACCTCCGCCTCCGGCGGTACCCCCGATTCCTGGTCCGGCGCTCCGACCGACCCGAAGAAGGTCCCGATCGGGGACGGAAAGGTCGAGCAGACCGGAGCGAAGCAGGGCTACGCCTGGAGCTGCCGGGCGGCGGACGGCACGATCGGCGGCGCGCAGAAGGACGGGCCCTGGATCGACCGGAAGTCGAAGACCTGGGACTCCACCTCCAAGGTCTCCGTGCAGGGCAGCCACACCTGGCCCCAGGCCGACTACAGCGAGACCGTCAGCGGCACGCACCGGGTGATCAAGTCGACCGGGCTGCCCACGCACGAGGTCACCGGCACCTTCCCCATCCAGCCGTCCGACCCCGCCTACCAGTACGACTTCAACCCCAACACCATCAAGCAGAAGGCCGTCGGCTACACCCTCCCGCTCAACCCCACGGCCGCGGCCCACCCGTCGTGCCTGGCCGGGCAGGTCGGCATCCTGAAGAACGGCGTGCTCCTCTTCGCCGGGTTCGACGGCGAGGACCGCGACGCCGTCGCGCACGAGACCCAGGACGCCTGCGACGGCCACCCCGCCCCCACCGAGGAGTACCACTACCACGACATCCCCTCGTGCCTGCTGAACGCGACCGAGGGCAAGCGCTCCACCCTGGTCGGCTACGCCCTCGACGGCTACGGCATCTACGTCGAACGCGACGCCAAGGGCAACCTGCCCACCAACGCCGACCTCGACGAATGCCACGGACGCACCAGCACCGTCGAGTGGAACGGCAAGCAGACCAGCATCTACCACTACGTCGCCACCAAGGAGTTCCCGTACACGGCGGGCTGCTTCCACGGCACGAACAACACCCCCGCCCCGTCCGGGCCACCGCCCGCCCGGAAGGCTCCGGTCGCCGCGCCGACGTCCCGGTAGCCGGACGCCGGGCGGGAGGCCGCACCCGCCCCGGTCCGCTGCGTCCCGGCCCGGCGGCGGACCTCACCGGAGCCCGCTCAGCTCCTCGTTGAGCTCCACCACGTTCACCCGCTCCTCGCCGAGGAAGCCGAGGTGGCGGCCCTCGACGTGGCGGGAGACCAGCGACCGTACGCGCTCGGGGGACAAGCCCCGGGACCTCGCGACCCGCCCGATCTGCTCGTGTGCGTAGGCCGGGGAAATATGGGGATCCAGGCCGGAGCCGCTGGACGTGAGGGCGTCGGCGGGGACGTCCTGCGGCCGGACCCCGTCGAAGGCCGCCACCTGCGCCCGCCGGCCGGCAATGGACCTGACCAGAACCGTGTTGTTGGGACCCAGGTTGGAGGCGGTGGAATTGCCCGGGTCGTAGGCGCCCCCTCCCGGGCCGCCCTCGGCCGCGGAAGGTCGGGGCTGGAACCACCGGGGGTCGGGGCGCGGCCCCGCGCCGCCGCGTGCGGGGGAGAGGTCGAAGTCCTGACCGATGAGCCGCGAGCCGACCACCCTGCCGTCGGCCGTCAGCAGCGAACCGTTCGCCTGCCCGGGGAAGACGAGCTGTGCGATGCCGGTCACGGCCAGCGGGTACACGATGCCGGTGACGGCCGTGAACACGAGCAGCATCCGCAGGGCGCACAGATGACGCCGCAGGGCGGGGGGAAGACGCAGCAGCACGGTGGATCCCTTCCGTCGGGTGTCAACGCAGGCCGGGAACGAACTGGACGGCGAGGTCGATGAGTTTGATGCCGACGAACGGCAGGACGAGGCCACCCAGCCCGTAGAGCCAGATGTTCCGGCTGAGCAGTGCGGCGGCGGAGGAGGGCCGGTAGCGCACCCCGCGCAGGGCCAGCGGGATGAGGGCGACGATGATCAGTGCGTTGAAGATGATCGCGGACGAGATCGCCGAGGTGGGGCTGTGCAGCCTCATGATGTTGAGCTTGTCGAGGCCCGGGTAGACGACGGCGAACATGGCCGGGATGATCGCGAAGTACTTCGCGACGTCGTTGGCGATGGAGAAGG
>NZ_JBHYVA010000960.1:0-2382 GCF_042750055.1 Streptomyces sp. NPDC059456 | reverse complement strand
GGGCAACCCCGGGGCGCCGCCGCGCGTCCTGGGACCCGGGGAACGGGCCGCAGAGAGTCCGGGGAGTCCGGGGAGTAGTGCAGTGACCACCGCTGAGCAGCACAGCCAGGGCCGGGGCGCACCGGCCGCCGCCGGCCGCTCCGGTGTGCCCGGGTCCGGGTCCGCGTCGGCATCCGCGTCGGCGTCGGCAGCCGCCTCCGACGTGCCCGAGGCCGCGCCCGGCGGCATAGGGACCCCGGGCATAGGGGTCCCGGGCGCGCCCGGGAGCCCCGGAGCCGCCCGGGCCCTCGGCTGGGCCCGCCGGCACCCGGTGGTCGTCGCCACCGCGCTGGCCGCGGTCCTGCACGTGGTCTGGTTCTTCTGCTTCGCCAACAGCGGCGGCGACCTGGCCGCCCAGGACGCCTGGGCCGAGTTCGTCGGCCGCCATCCGGACTCGGCGTACAACCTCGCCTGGTACGGCGGCATGCACCCCGTCTCGTACAGCGTGGTGTCCCCGTACGTGATGTACATGATCGGCGTGCGGACCACGATGATGGTCGCCGGAACGGTCTCGGCCGGGCTGCTCGCGCTGATCCTGACCCGCTGCCGCGGCGCCGTGCGGGAGCCGCTGTGGCCGGCCCTGGCCGGGGTGTACGGGCTGCTCTGCAACGCCCTGTCCGGCCGGGTCACCTTCGGGCTCGGCGCGATGTTCGCGCTCGCCGCGGTCGCCGCGGTGTTCTGCTGGCCCCGCAAATGGGCGGAGCGGCGCTGGGCCAAGGCGGCCGTGGCGGCCCCGCTGGCCGGGCTCGCGACCGCGTCCAGCCCGGTCGCCGGGCTCTTCCTGGGGGTGATCGCGGCCGCGCTGTTCCTGTCCGGGCGCCGGCCGGGGGCGTACGCGCTGGGCCTGGCCCCGGTAGCGGTCGTCGGGCTGTCGGCGTGGCTGTTCCCGTTCTCGGGGACGCAGCCGATGAAGCTGGGCTCGGCCGCGCCGCCGTTCCTGTTCGGGCTGGCGGTCCTGTTCCTCGTACCGAAGCGGTGGAAGACCGTCCGGATCGCTTCCGCCGTGTACACCTTCGGGGTGCTGCTGACCTGGGCGATCGACTCGCAGGTCGGCTCGAACGTCACCCGGATGGTCATGCTGTTCGGCGGGGCGGTGCTGCTCGCGGCCCTGCCGTACGCGGTCCCGCGCAGCCGGCACTGGTACGCGGTGCTGTTCGCGTTCGTCGGGATCAACGTCTGGATCACCACGAACAGCATCACGGACATCGTCCGGACCACCCCGGTGGCCGCCTGGAACCGGGAGCTCGCCCCGCTGGTCGACCAGCTGAAGAAGGCGGGTGCCGAGCGCGGGCGCGTCGAGGTGGTTCCGGCCAGCAGCCACCGCGAGTCCTCGGCCTTCCCCGCGTACGTCAACCTCGCACGCGGCTGGAACCGGCAGGCGGACCTGGAGCGGAACCCGCTCTTCTACGACGACACCCTGACCGCCGACAGCTACCGGGAGTGGCTGGGCCGCTGGGCCGTGCACTACGTGGTGCTGCCGGCCGACAAACCCGATTCGGGCGGGGAGGACGAGGCGAAGCTGGTGCGCGGGGGGCTCCCGTACCTCCAGCAGGTGTGGGGCGACGCGAACTGGCGGCTCTTCAAGGTCGACGAGCCGACCGACCTGGTGTCCGGGCGGGCCACGGTGGTCCGGGCGGGCGCGGACCAGCTGGTCATCGACGTGAAGGCGGCCGGGCGGGTGCTGGTGCGGATCCCGCACTCGCCGTGGCTGGGGCTGGTGGACGGGTCGGGCAAGGCGGTGCCGCCGCCGCAGGAGACGTTCGCGTCGAAGGCGCGGGGCGGGGGCGGGAGCGGCGGCTCCGGCTCGGGCGCGCTGCCGAAGGAGTACGCGAACACGGCGGGGTGCCTGTTCAAGGCGGCTCCGGACCCGGCGGGCGACGTGTGGACTGAGCTGCTGGCGCCCGGGCCGGGCGTGTACCGGGTCACGGCGAAGTACCAGCTGCCGCGCGGCACGCCGTGCCCGGAGGAGCTGACACGCCGGCTGGTGGGGCAGCCGGAGCGGACGACCCCACCGCGCCCTTGACCGGGGCGCCCTCGCCCTTGATCGGGACTTTTTACATACGGTCCGGGTGCGTTGCTCCGCATATCTGCATACGATCCCAATAGTCCGATTGGGTGCTTCCCGAAGGAGTTGACGACGGGATGAGCAAAGAGCAGCAGAAGCGGGATTTCCGAGAGGCCTTCCAGGTGTCGGAGCCGGATCGGCCGCCGCGTCCGGCGGGCCACGGCTTCGGTGGGCCGGTACGCAGCAAGGTCAAGGGCGGACTGCACACGAAGGCGGCCCTCAAGAGGGCCGGCACTCCGCAGGGTGACCGCATCGGCGAACGCAGCAGAGGCCTGAGC
>NZ_JBHYVA010000959.1:0-2394 GCF_042750055.1 Streptomyces sp. NPDC059456 | reverse complement strand
CAACAAGAGCGACCTGGAGCTGCCGGGCAGCTGACGCCCCGCCGCCGCGCCGCCCGCGCCCGGCGGCGGCCGCCCGCACCCGCCACCCCGGATTCCCCCTCACGAGTGAGGGGGTTGTCCACAACGCCCCCGCTGTCCACCAAGATCCACAGGGTGGGCGGGACCGCGGGACCGTCGGTGGCGGAGGTGGTGCCCGATGAACGCGCAGGGCGTGGCACGACAGGCATTGGGGCGGTACGGCGAGGAACTCGCGGCACGGCGGCTGGCGGAGGCCGGGATGACCGTGATCGCGCGGAACTGGCGGTGCTGCAGCGGGGAGATCGACATCGTCGCGCGGGACGGCGACGCCCTCGTCGTGTGCGAGGTCAAAACGCGCCGGGCGGGGGATTTCGAGCACCCCATGGCAGCCGTCCGGCCCGGCAAGGCCGAGCGGCTGCGCCGGCTCGCCGGACGCTGGCTCGCCGACCACGGAGGACCACCCCCGGGCGGGGTGCGCATCGACCTCGTGGGGGTCCTCCTGCCGCGGCGCGGGGCGCCCGTCGTGGAGCACGTGCGGGGGGTGGCGTGATGGGCTTCGCACGAGCCTGTTCGGTGGCCCTCGTGGGTGTCGACGGCGTGGTCGTCGAGGTCCAGGCCGACCTGGAGCCCGGACTCGCCGCCTTCACGCTGGTGGGCCTGCCCGACAAGACGCTGGTCGAGAGCCGGGACCGGGTCAGGGCCGCCGTCGTGAACTCCGGCGCCGCGTGGCCGCAGAAGAAGCTGACCGTCGGGCTCAGTCCGGCCTCCGTCCCGAAATCGGGCGCCGGATTCGACCTGGCCGTCGCGGCCGCCGTCCTGGGCGCCGCCGAGGTGGTCGACCCCGCCGCCATCGCCGACCTCGTCCTGATCGGGGAGCTGGGGCTGGACGGCCGGGTGCGGCCGGTGCGGGGCATCCTGCCCGCGGTCCTCGCCGCGGCCGACGCCGGATACCGCAACGTGGTGGTGCCGCAGCAGTGCGCCGCCGAGGCCGTGCTCGTCCCCGACGTCAGCGTGCTCGGGGTGCGGAGCCTGCGGCAGCTGATCGCCGTCCTCACCGACGGGCAGGTCCCCGAGGAGGAGGCGCCGGATCCGCCGGGCCGGCCGGACCCCATGCTGGCCGGGCTGGTGGTCCCGGGCGCGGGCCTCGGCACCGGGATCTCCCGCGCCCGGCCCGGCGCGGACGAGGCCCCCGACGTCCCCGACCTCTCCGACGTCGCCGGACAGCACGGCGCCCGCCGGGCCCTGGAGGTCGCCGCGGCCGGGGGCCACCACCTCTTCCTCAGCGGGCCGCCGGGCGCCGGCAAGACGATGCTGGCCGAGCGCATCCCGTGGATCCTGCCGCCGCTGTCCCGGCAGGACTCGCTGGAGGTCACCGCCGTGCACTCGGTCGCGGGCATCCTGCCGCCCGGCGAACCACTGGTCGCCCGGCCCCCGTACTGCGCGCCCCACCACTCCGCGACCATGCAGTCCCTGGTCGGCGGCGGAGCGGGGGTGCCCCGGCCCGGGGCCGTCTCGCTGGCCCACCGCGGCGTGCTGTTCCTGGACGAGGCCGCCGAGTTCAGCACCAAGGCGCTGGACGCGCTGCGCCAGCCCCTCGAATCGGGGCACGTGGTCATCGCCCGGGCCGCCGGGGTGGTGCGGCTGCCGGCCCGGTTCCTGATGGTGCTCGCGGCGAACCCCTGCCCGTGCGGGCGCCACACCCTGCTCGGAGCAGGCTGCGAATGCCCGGCCTCGGTGGTCCGGCGCTACCAGGCCAGGCTGTCCGGGCCGCTGCTGGACCGGGTGGACCTGCGGGTGGAGGCCGAGCCGGTCACCCGCTCCGACCTGCTGGGCCGCGGCGGCCGCGGGGAGGCCACGGCGGCCGTCGCCGACCGGGTCCGCGAAGCCCGGGACCGCACCGCGGCCCGGCTCGCCGACACCCCGTGGCGGCTCAACGCCGAGGTGCCCGGGCACGAGCTGCGGACCCGCTGGCACGCCGCCCCCGGCGCGCTCGCCCAGGCCGAACGGGACCTGGAGCGCGGACTGCTCACCGCCCGCGGGCTCGACCGGGTGCTGCGCGTCGCCTGGACCGTCGCCGACCTGCGGGGCCGGGACCGCCCCGACGCGCTGGACGTGGCCGTCGCCCTCGAACTGCGGACCGGCATCGCCCGCGGCGCGGCCCAGGCGCTGGGAGCCGGGTCATGACCGCCGGCCACGGTCCCGGACGGGGAGGGGATTGCGCCGCCGACGCCGCAGGGGGCGCCGGGCGGGGCGAGGGGCACGGACCGCCCGCCGGGACCGCGCCGCCCGACGCGATCGCGTGGGCGGACGGCACCGGCCCCGGTGGCGGGCCCGGGGCGGAGCTGCTGGCCCGGGCCGCCCTGATCCGGGTACTGG
>NZ_JBHYVA010000958.1:0-2408 GCF_042750055.1 Streptomyces sp. NPDC059456 | reverse complement strand
CGGGGCGGGGGGGACGGCCACCCCCTCGGCGACACGGGTGCCGGAGCCCTGCCGGGCGGTGAACCAGCCCTCGGCCACCAGCTCGGCGTACGCGTCGGCCACGGCGTTGCGGGCCAGCCCGAGGTCGGCGGCCAGTGCCCGGTACGGCGGCAGCCGGGTCCCCGCGGGGAGCCGGCCGCTGCGCACGGCGTCCCGCAGGGCCCGGGCCAGGACGGCCCGCCGCGCTCCGTGCGGGGGAAGCTCGAGGTGCAGGTCGGCCCCGCCGGAGCCGGTAGCGGAATCGGCTCCGGAGCCGCTGCCTGATCCGGTGCCCGCGGCGGACGCGGGGGCGGTGTCGTCGGACGTCATACGGGGGAGCGTAGGCGCCCGTGCCTGACCGCCCACGGGCACCGCCCGGACCGCCCACGGGCACCGCCGGGGCCGCGCACGGGCACCGCCAGGGCGCCGGGCGGGCCGGACGGTTCAGGCCCGGCGGGACAGGGCCTCGCGGACCGCCTCCTCCGAGCGGCCGATCACCGCCGTGCCGTCCTGCGCCGTGATGATCGGGCGCTGGATCAGCTTCGGGTGCGCCGCCAGGTGGGCGATCCAGAGCCCGCGGGCCGCGTCCGTCTCCTCGCGCGGCAGGTCCCGTACGCCGGTCTCCTTCGCGAGCGGGTCCGAGGTGCGCGTGATGTCCCACGGCTCCAGGCCGAGACGGCCCAGGACCTCGCGGATCTCGGCCTCGCCCGGTACGTCCTCCAGGTAGCGGCGCACCGTGTAGTCGGCCCCCTCCGCGTCCAGCAGGGTCAGTGCGCTGCGGCACTTCGAACAGGCGGGATTGATCCAGATCTCCATGGTCCGAAAGCCTATCCGGAGCCTGTCCGGCCAGGGGCTTCTGTCAGTGCTCCCCGGTAAAATCGAAGGAGAACGACAGGAAGCCAACTACCGTTTGGGAGGCTGTAGATGGCCACTGCCATGACCGCTGGGCCCGTCAAGAAGAAGCCGCTTCCGGCGGGCCTGCCCCGCGAGTGGTACGAGAGCCACAACCGCCGGCTGAAGGCGATGCGGCTGGCGATATCCCTGCTCGACTCGGGGACGTACGACGCCCGCCGCGCGACCAACCGGAAGATCCGCACGATGGCGGTCCGCACGGGCATCCACCGCCCGTCGAACGTCACGTGCAAGATGGTCCGCGCCTTCATCATCAGCAACGGAGCCTGAGCGCCACACCGCGCCCCACCGCACCGCCCGGCCGGGCCTGCCCGACGCGTCCGGCCCGACGCGTCCGGCCCGGCCGGTCACCGGCCGCCGTCCGCGGCGTCCGCGAGGGACAGCACCAGCAGGGCCACGTCGTCGCGCGGGCCGCCGTCCGTGAACTTCACCAGGTCCTGCCACACCGCCCCGACCAGCCCCTCCGGATCCTTGGCCAGGCCCGGGACCCGGGCCGCCAGCGGGTAGAAATCGCCCGCCGCGTCCCGGGCCTCGGTGACCCCGTCCGTGTGCGCGAGCAGCCGGTCGCCGGGCAGCAGCGGTACGGCGGCGACCACCGCGAGCTCCGCCCCGGCCAGCCCGAGCCCCAGCGGCGGGCCCGGCTCCACGGCCACCTCCGACACGGTCGAGGCCCGCAGCAGCAGCGCCGGCGGATGCCCGCACGAGACGATCCGCACGAGCTCCAGCCCGGGCGGGAACTCCAGCAGCAGCGCCGTCGCGAACAGCTCCGGATGGCCGACGGAACGGTCCTGCGGGGCGCCCGGCTCGCCCCGGAAGAACGGCTCCGGCCGGTCCTCGGGGTCCGGCCGGTCGTCCGGTCCCGCCCGCGCCGGATCCGCCGGGTCCGCCGGATCGGCCGGGTCCGCCGGGTCCGCCGGGCCCGCGGCGTCGGCCAGCAGCCTGCGGTCCAGCCGGGCCGCCACGCCCGCCAGCTCCGGATCGTCCAGCACCCCCTCGCGGAAGGCGCCGAGCAGCGCGGCCACCGTGCCGACCGCCGCCAGGCCGTGCCCCTGCACGTCCGCGACCAGGGCCCGCACCCCGTACGGCCCGGCCCGTACGTCGTACAGGTCGCCGCCGACCAGGGTGCCGCGCTGGGCCGCCCGGTACAGCCCGGCGCAGCGCACCGGGCCGACCCGGTCCGGCACCGGCGGCAGGACCGCCAGCTGTGCCGCCTCCGCGACGGTCCGCACGCTGACCAGCTGCGCGTCGCGGCGCTTGCGGACCCAGGCGATCACCACGCTGAGCAGCCCGATCGCGGCCACGGTGGCCAGGTCCGCGCCCCGCGGGTGCGCGGATCCGGCGAACGGCGCGCTGAGCAGCGCGAGCACGATCCCGGCGAAGACGGCGGTGCCGGCGGCCCCGTAGGCGACGGCGGCCACCGGGGGCAGCCCGGCCAGGAAGAAGCCCACCTCCGCTTCGCCCTGCGTCAGCCGCTGTAC
>NZ_JBHYVA010000957.1:0-2414 GCF_042750055.1 Streptomyces sp. NPDC059456 | reverse complement strand
ACCTTCCGTGGTGGTTCGATCCACGGAAAAGGGGTGTGCGCCGGGCCACTTTCAACCCGAACCGAAGGAAACGGGCGCCTCGAACGCCGCTTTCCACACCGCCCGCCACAGCCCGGCCGGGCACCGCACGCGGCGGCGCGTGCGACGCCCGGCCTACAGGGCGGCGAGCTCGGCGTTCGCCCGGGCCGTGACATGGGCGAGTGCGCGGGCGGCGATTTCGCGTTCGGCCGCCGGCAGGTCGCCGTACAGCCGATCGGTCACCCCGGCCACGGCATCCGTGAACCCCCGGTGGATCCGGGCGCCCGCATCGGTGAGGGACGCGCCGGCGCCGTCGAGCAGCCCCGCGTCGGCAAGCTCGTCGAGCAGCTGCCGCGCCTGTGGGGCGCCGATCTTGAGCGTCGCGGTGAGGCGGTCGGCCACGCCGGCGCGGCCGAGCCCGTCGGCGGCGGCCTTGAGCGCCACGGACTGGTGGAAGGTGAGTCCCGACGCGGCCAGGAGCCGGTCCCGAACGGCGGCGATCGCGTGGTAGGCGATGCCGATCAGCCGACCGTCGAGGAGCGGGGCGGAGGCCGCGGCGGGGGTTGCGGTCGCGTTGGTGGTGGCTGCGTCGGTCATGGAGCACATCTCCCTGCGGTTGCGGGCGTACCCAACCGGAGAGGTCTCCGGTTGGCCTGCCGCCACCTTAAGCGGAGAGCTCTCCGGTTTTCAAGAGACAACCCGAGAGCTCTCCGCTACGCTGCTCCGCATGACCCCTCCCACGGAGCGCGCCGACGCCGCCCGCAACCGCCTGCGCATCCTCGACGCCGCGCGGCGCCTGCTCGAGGTGGACGGCTCCGCCGATCTGTCCCTGGACGCGGTGGCCAAGGAGGCCGGGGTGGGGGTCGGCACGGTCTACCGGCGCTTCCACCACCGGGCGGGGCTCGTCTACGCGCTGATCGAGGACAACGAGACCCGCTTCCAGGAGGCATTCGCCCGGCACTGCGCGGACGGGACCCCGTCGGCGCACGACCGGCTGCGCACCTTTCTCCACGGCTTGGCCGATCTCGTCGAGGACAACAGGGAGCTGCTGCTCCTCGCCGAGGCCGGCGCGCCGGCCGGGCGCTACCACAGCGCCCCGTTCCGGCGGCACCACGAGCAGATCGCGGGCATGGTCGCGGAGCTCGCCCCCGCCGCGGACGCCGCCTACACGGCGGATCTGCTCCTCATGGCGTTCACGCCGGGCCTGTTCGCGTTCCAGCGCACCGAGCGCGGCTGGGACGTGGACCGCATCAAGCACGGTCTGGAGGCGCTGATCGCCGGCATCGGCGCAGGGCCGGAGCCCGGAGCCGCGGCTCCCGCGCCGTAGGGGCACGGGGGCGGCGCCCCTCAGGGGCGTTCGAAGAGCTGGAGGATTCCTCCGGCGGAGAAGCAGAGCGCGCCCGTCAGCGTGCCCCAGTTGGCGATGTCCTCGTTCACCAGGCTTCCGGTCGCGGGGCGGGTGAAGGCCGCCAGCGCCGAGACGAGGAAGAGGACGGATCCGAGCTGATTGACCGCGACGATCCACCAGCTGAGCTCGCGGGCGCGGACGCCCGGGCGGCCGTGGCAGACCTCGACGAGTGCGAGGTGGCCCGAGATCAGGAAGAGGATGCATCCGATCATGTCGGGGGTCCAGATCAGCCGGTTCACCTGTTGCAACGAGAGCCCCTGCAGCAGGGAGCTCAGCAGGTTGATGCCGAACACGAGGGTGCCCACGAAGAGCACGAAGGTACTCAGCCAGTCGATCCGGGACGGCTCGTAGCTCCACCAGGCCCAGGGCCGCCCGGTCAGCGAGCCCGCCCCGGTCACCGGGCGGGGCGCGTTGACCGCCTGGAGCAGCGAGGCGTACCCGCCGGTGTTGAAGAACAGGCCGCCGGCGAAGTAGATCCACACGCCCGTCGCGGCGCCCGAGCCGAACTGGGCGACCCCGGCCCCGAGGGCGAACAGCGCCCCGCCCACCGTGAACGCGAGCGCGGCGACGGCATTCAGCCTGCGCAGGCGGCCGATCGACACGCTGTCGGCCCTGCGGGGGCGGGGGGTGAGCTCGCCCTCGGCGCGTACGGTGAGCCGGCCGCGCTTGCGCGCCGTGCGGGACTCCCAGACCGCGGTGCCCCCGTCCGCCGGACGCCAGGCCAGCCTCGTGGTGAACGGCCCGGCTCCCTCGGCACGGCCTTCGGTGTGACTCACCCGCCGACCATATCCGGTGATGTCCGGCATTCCCGGCTGCCGGGCGCCCGTTTCCCGCGTCGGCCGTACGGCCCGGCCGCCCGATGCCGTTCGGCCGACGCGGTACCGCCCGGTCGGGGGGGGCCGGCCCGCGGGGCGGGGCGGGCGGGGGCGGGGGCGGGGGGGGGGTGGCGGGGGTGGACCACGCGTGGGGGGGTGGCGCAGACAGCCCG
>NZ_JBHYVA010000956.1:0-2422 GCF_042750055.1 Streptomyces sp. NPDC059456 | reverse complement strand
GGCCCCCCCCCCCCCCCCGCTCGGGGGGGGCGGGGGGGGGGGGGCCCGGGGCCGGGGGGGGGTGAGCCCGGCGGGCCGGGTCAGGCAGGGGCGCTGCGCACTGCCGCGACCGCCTTGCGGGCCGCCACCAGGACCGGGTCCCAGACCGGGGAGAACGGCGGGGCGTAGCCCAGGTCCAAGGACACGACCTGGTCCACCGTCATCCCCGCCGTCAGGGCGACCGCCGCGATGTCCACCCGCTTCGCGGAACCCGCTCCGCCGACGATCTGGACGCCCAGCAGCCGGCCCGTGCGGCGTTCCGCGAGCATCTTGACCGTCATGTCCGCGGCCGTCGGGTAGTAGCCCGCGGTCGTCGTCGAGCTGATCGTCGCCGTCACGAAGCGCAGGCCCGCCGCCAGCGCGTCCTTCTCGCGCAGGCCCGTACGGGCGATCTCCAGGTCGCAGACCTTGCTGACCGCCGTCCCCACCACCCCGGGGAAGGTCGCGTAACCGCCGCCCACGCCCGAGCCGATCACCTGGCCGTGCTTGTTGGCGTGCGTGCCGAGCGGGATGTGCCGCATCCGGCCCGCCACCAGGTCCAGGACCTCGACGCAGTCGCCGCCCGACCAGATGTTCTCGTGGCCCCGGACCCGCATGGACAGGTCCGTCAGGACGCCGCCGGACTCGCCGAGCGGCAGCCCCGCGTCCCGGGCCAGCGCCGTGCGGGGCTCCACGCCGATGCCGAGGACGACCACGTCCGCCGGGTACTCGTCCCCCGGGGCCGTGGCCACCGCACGGGCCCGGCCCTCCTCGTCCGTGAGGATCTTCGTGACCTCCGCCCCGGACACCGTGCGGATCCCCATCCGGTTCATCGCGGAGTGCACCAGCCCGCCCATGTCCGGGTCCAGGGTGGCCATCGGCTGCTGCCCGCGGTGCAGGACCGTGACCTCGTACCCCCGCTCGACGAGCGCCTCCGCCATCTCCACGCCGATGTAGCCCGCGCCGACGACGACCGCCCTGCGGCCCTTGGTCCGCGCCAGGGTGTCCATCAGGCGCTGGCCGTCGTCCAGGCTCTGCACGCCGTGCACCCCGTGCGCGCCGATGCCGGGCAGCCGCGGGCGGACCGGGCGGGCACCCGTGGCCACGACGAGCTTGTCGTAGCCCGTCCAGGACTCGGATCCGGAATCCAGATCGCGGGCGCGGACCCGGCCCCCGGCGAGGTCGAGTTCCACCACCTCCGTGCGCATCCGCAGGTCGATGTCCCGGGCACGGTGCTCCTCGGGCGTACGGGCGATCAGCTCGTCCCGGCCGGCGACGCGGCCGCCGATCCAGTACGGGATCCCGCACGCGGAGTACGAGGTGAAGTGCCCGCGCTCGAACGCCACGATCTCCAGCTCCGCCGGGCCCTTGAGCCGCCGGGCCTGTGACGCGGCGGACATCCCCGCCGCGTCACCGCCGACCACCACCAGTCGTTCCACCGCCATCGTCCGCCCCGTCCTGTGCACCGCCGTCTGGTGGGGAACACGCTACGGGCGAATGCGTGTTCAGTCCGGAAGCTGTGCCGATTCCGTCGGGCCGGCGGGCCGTGCGGCCGGCACCGCGGCCGGAACCTGCTCCGGCGACGGGCTCGCCTTCGGCTTCGCCGGGCGCAGCCGCCGGTACAGCCGCAGGCACAGCAGCACCAGCGCGGCCGTCACCGCGAACGGCAGCAGGACGGCGATGATCAGGGTCAGGTACCGCACGATCGCGGTGAAGACGTTCCAGCCGCCGCTCAGGGCGGCCGTGAAGGACGGCGCCCCGTCCTCCTCCTTCTTCTTCACAGGCTCGGGCGCCGGCTCCGAGACCTCCATCGTGATCGTGCCCATCGAGGTCTGGTCCTTCAGCGCCGTCTGCTGGGCCAGCAGCGACTCCAGGTCCGACTGGCGCTTGCTCAGCTCGCTCTCCAGCATCACCACGTCGGCGAGCGCCGTGGCCTTGTCCATCATGTCCCGCACCCGGGCCACGCTCGCCTGCTGCGACTTCACCCGGCTGTCGACGTCCGCGACCTTCTCGGTCACGTCCTGCGCCTCGACCTTGCGGCTGCGCAGCTTCCCGCTGCCCTCCATGGCGCCGAGCACCGCGTCGAAGCGGTCGCCCGGCACGCGCAGCGTCAGCGTCGAGGTCATCCGGCCGTCCTCGCGCCGGGTGGACTCGTTGCCCACGTACCCGCCCGCGCCCTCCGCCGCCGTACGGGCCGCGGCCAGTGCCTTCTGCACGTCGGGCGTCTCCAGGGCCAGCGTGGCCGTCCGGATGACGTGCGGGCGCACCGCGGCCGGCTGCTGCCCGTTCTTGGCCGCGTCGGTCCCGGCGGCCGCCGGGGGGGGGCCGCCCCCGCCCCCCCCGGGGCGGCCGGCGGGCCCCCCCCCCGGCCCCGGCGCGCCGGCGGCCCCGGGGGGGCGGGCGC
>NZ_JBHYVA010000955.1:0-2446 GCF_042750055.1 Streptomyces sp. NPDC059456 | reverse complement strand
CGTTCCGAGACCGCCCCCCCCCGCCGGGGCGACTCAGCCGGTGGGGCGGGAAGGGCCGGACCCCTTGCGTGCGGGGTCCGCGGCGGACGGGGGCGTCCAGAGCATCAGATTGCTCATCAGTTCCGCCTGCTCGACGGCGTCGTCCAGTGCGTGGTGGGTGTGCGGGCGGGCGGAGAGGAGTTCGCGCGGCATCCGGCCCTTGACCGCGGCGCGCAGCGGGACCCCCGCCTTCGTCGCGTACAGGGTCTTCATGTCGAGGCACCCGGAGTGCCCGAAGGGGCTGTCGTCGCCGAAGGCCATCAGGTACCAGTACAGGAAGGTCCAGTCGAAGGAGGCCGGGTAGCCGCACATGACGGGCTGCGCGCCGGCCTCCGCGGCCACGGTGCGCACCCACGCCCGGAAGGCGTCCATGGCCGCGAGGGGGTCGGCGCCCTCCCGGAGCAGCCGGTCCCGGTCGAGCCCGCTGACGGCGAGCGCCTCGGGGACGAACCGGTCGCCGACCGGGCGCAGTTCACGGTAGAAGGTGTGCCGCTCCGGGTCCGCGGCCGTATACGAAGCCCCGTCCTGGCGCCCCGCGACGGCGGCCCCCAGGCTGAGCATCGAGTAGGGCCCGGGGATCGGGCCGTCGGCCTCGATGTCGACGGAGATGTAGAGGCCGGGGCGTGCGGCGCGGGCGGGCATGGACGGGATCATGTCAGCCCGGAGCCGCCGCGCCCATCCGGTTTTCCGGCTCCGGATCCCGCTACGCGCCGGCCGGGGCGGCACTGCGGGGCGAGGACATCCGGCCGACGATCCCCACGACCATGCGGCGGCTCGCGAACCGGCCGCTCAGGGTCATGATCCGGTTCAGCGCACCGGAGACCACGCTCGGCGGCGGGTTCTTGCGGTCCAGGGCCCGCAGCGCGGTGCGCACGACCGCCTCGGAGGTCTGCATGCGGGTGCCCGCGGCGGCGTCCTGCGAACCGACCACGTCGAAGAACTCCGTCCTCGTCGCGCCCGGCGACAGCGCGAGCACGCGCAGCCCGGTGCCCTTGGACTCCTGCCAGAGGGCCTCGGTGAAGCTGAGCACGAAGGCCTTGGTGGCGCCGTAGACGGCCATGTTCGGCACGGGCTGGTAGGCGGCGGCGCTGGCGACGTTGACCAGGACGCCCTCGCCCCGGCTGCGCAGTGCGCCGATGAAGGCCCGGCTGATGTCGACGACGGCCGTCATGTTGAGGGCCGTCTCCTGGCGGAGCCGCCGCGGGTCCTCCTCGTGGAAGCGGCCGTACGTGCCGAAGCCGGCGTTGTTGATCACGCTGGAGACCGTGATGCCGCGCCGCTCCGTCTCGGCGGCCAGCAGTTCGCCGCAGCCCTCGGCGGACAGGTCCATGGCGATCGTCTCCACCACGACGCCGTGCGCCTCGGACAGCTGACCGGCGAGTGCCTTCAGCCGGTCCTCGCGGCGGGCGACGAGCACGAGGTCGGAGCCCCGCGCGGCGAGCTGGCGCGCGAACTCGGCGCCCAGGCCGGAGCTCGCGCCGGTGATCAGGGTGGTCCTGCCTCGGTAGTCGACCGCGTTCACGGTGGCCTCCTGGGTGTGGATGACGGCGTAGTCCATCACTGTATGCCTGCCTGGCAGTAACTGCCAACCGGACAGTGAGGTGCAGATTGGCGGACCGCCTATATGCTGGCCGGATGGGGACCACCGCAACGCAGCAGACCCTCTGGGACCGCTCCCGCCAGGCGGTGGTCGCGAGCATCTACGACACGGCCATGCGGCTCTTCGCCGAGCAGGGCTACGAGGCGACGACGATCGCGCAGATCGCCAAGGAAGCCGGCATCTCCCAGCGGTCGCTGTTCCGGTACTTCGGTACCAAGGAGGACATCGTCTGCGGCGAGCAGGAGGAGCTCGGGGAGCTGCTGCGCGCGACGGTGGAGGCCCAGCCCGCGGCCGCCACGGCGTGGGAGGCCCTGCGCGCGGGCTTCGTCGTCCTCATGGACGCGCACGGAGAGCCCGGGCAGCTGCTGGAGATCACGACGATGATCTTCGACACCCCGTCGCTCCGCTCCCGCTACACCCAGAAGCGGCTGCGCTGGCAGGAGATGGTCCTGCCCGCCGTCGCCGCCCGCATGGGCGCGGGGGAGGGCCCGATCCCCGAGGTCCGCGCCGCGGCGGTCGTCGCGACCGTCTTCGCCTGCGTGGACGCCGCCACCGAGGCCTGGGTCCGCAGCGGCGGCAGCGCCGACCTGCCGGTCCTGTACGACGAGGCGCTGGCGGCCGTACGCGGCTGAGGGCGCGCGGGTAGGCACGAGCGGGCGCGGGTACCTGCGAGCGGGCGCGGCTGCGCGTACGGGAAGCACGGGAAAGGGGGGCCGCGGCGGGCGCCGCGGGCGGCCGCACCCCCCCCGCCCCGCGCAGGGGGGGGGCGGGGATTAACAAATCCGGGCCCCCGCGACCCCCTGCGAG
>NZ_JBHYVA010000954.1:0-2450 GCF_042750055.1 Streptomyces sp. NPDC059456 | reverse complement strand
GTGTTAAACCAAACCCCCCCCCACACCCCCCCCCCCCCCCCCCCCAACACCCAAAACAACCCCACCAAAAATCCCACCAAGCAGCACACCCCCCCCACCCCCCCCCACACACCCCCTGCGGGCCGCGCTCCCCCCCCGCGACGACGGCCGCCCCGCCCATCGACCACCCCCACATCGTCCCGGTCTTCGAGGCGGGGGAGACCGACGGACTGCTCTACATCGCCATGCGGTACGTCCCCGGGCAGGACCTGCGCGCCCTGCTGGACCGCACCGGGCCGCTGCCGGTGGAGACCGCCGCCCGGATCGCCGGCCAGGTGGCCTCCGCACTGGACGCGGCGCACGACCACGACCTGGTCCACCGGGACGTGAAACCGGGGAACATCCTGGTCGCGGAGGGAACGGACGGCGAACACCCCGAGCACGTGTACCTGACGGACTTCGGACTGACCAAGAAGTCGCTGTCGCTGACCGGGTTCACGAGCGTCGGGCAGTTCGTCGGCACCCTGGACTACGTGGCGCCCGAGCAGATCTCCGGCAAGCCGGTCGACGCCCGCTGCGACGTCTACAGCCTGGGCTGCGTCGTCTACGAGACACTGACCGGGAGCCCGCCGTTCCTGCGGGACGACGACATGGCCCTGCTCTGGGCCCACCAGTACGATCCCCCGCCGACGGTGAGCTCACGGCGGCCCGGTCTGCCCGCCGCGGTCGACGGAGTACTGGCCAAAGCGCTGGCCAAATCCCCCGACGACCGGTGGAGCAGCTGCCTGGAGTTCACGGCCGCGCTGCGCCGCGCCGGAGCGGAAGCGGCCCCGCCGCCCGCTGCCGAGCCCCCGCCCCCGCAGCCCCCGCGCTGGGCGCTGCCGGTGTTCCGGGCCGGGACGGACGAGGTCAGCGGCTGACGCTCTCCGGTGGCGCCCCGACGAGGCCGCGGCGGTGGACCGGACGGGCCAGCAGCGCGCCGAGGAAGCCGGCGAGTGCGCCCCAGAGCAGGGCGAGGCCCACGTTGCGCCACAGCACCGGGGTCAGCTCCACCTTGCCGCCGAGCCCGCCGACGTCGCCGATGCCCAGCAGGGACAGGCCGAACCGGGCCTGGACACCGGCCAGCAGGCACACCGTCAGGACGGCGAGGGCGAGGGCCACGCCCAGATGGAGGGCGTGCTGCCAGGCGCGGACGCCCGCAGGGGAGCGGACGGCCGCCAGGAACCCCGTACCGAGCAGCAGCACGGCGGCCACGGCCACCAGCCACCAGGCACGGGAGTCCCGCTGCGCGAGCGAGGCGACGTCGACCCGGGACAGGCCGGGCCCGCGCAGCACCTCGTCCACCACCTGCGGCATCGGCAGTCCGAACGGCCCCTCGACCTTGCCGTCCCAGGCCCCGCCGAGCCCCAGGGTGAGCGCGGGCCAGGCCAGGTTGGGCAGGCCGAGCAGGATCACGGCGAACGTCCGGTCCGCATGCCCCTGAGTGGCGGCCACGACCAGCCCGACACCGATGCCGAGGACCACGTACGCGAGGAGCAGGACCACGGTGGCGAACGCGGCGGGCCGCACCGCCGCGTGGAAGCGGACCAGCCCGGCCGGGAGCGGTGCCCGCCGTGAGATCAGCAGGGCGACCAGCAGCAGGCCCAGGATCCACAGCAGTCCGAAGAAGAGGGTGGCCGGCAGCGCCGCCCGGAAGCCGACCGTCGGGGAGGAACCGAGCAGTTCGCCGATGTCGGCGATCGGGGAGTCGCCGCCGACGCCGAAACTCTGGCGGGCGAGCAGCGCGGCGCCGGTGAGGGCGAGCAGCCACAGCACGACCAGCGGGACGACGTGGGCCAGCAGGAGTTCCCGCGGCCGGGCCACCGCCCGGTTGTGCAGCGGGCGCAGGAAGAGCGAGCCGGCCGTGAGGGCCCCGGCGAGGCTCACCGAGAGCGGGAGCACGGACAGGCTCGCGTCGGCCGCGGCCAGGAAGCCGGCCCCGCCGGTCACCTCGACCGATCCGCCGGCCGCCATCACGACGACCGCCGCGAGCACCCGGGGGAACGCACCGCCCGGCAGACCGGTCGCTCCCGCACAGGCCAGACCCGCCGCGGCGACGGCGGTCATCACCACGAAGCCCGCCACGACGGCGACGAGGGCGTCCCGCCACGCCCTCGCGGTGCCGACGGGCGCCGCACGCGGTGCCGACGGACTGCTCACGCTGCAACCGTAGGCACGCTCCGCTCGCGGCCACCACCTGAACGGCGCACGCGAGGGGCCGCGGGAGTGCGGGAGGACCCCGGATTTCCCTATATGGAATGGGGGGCCAGCTGCGGAACGCCCGCAGGGACCGGAACTCCTCCGCCTGGGAAGAAGAGCCCGTGACCACGCAACCCTCCGGCCCCGGCCGGGATCCGCAGCGGCCGACGCAGTCCTCGCAGCCACCGCCGGGGCGCCCCACCGGCCCTCCCTCCGGCCCCCTTTCGGGCGGC
>NZ_JBHYVA010000953.1:0-2460 GCF_042750055.1 Streptomyces sp. NPDC059456 | reverse complement strand
CCGCGGGGGGGGGGGGGGCGCCCCCCCCCCGCCCGCCCGCCCCGGGGCGGGGGGGGGGGCGCGCGCGGGGGGGGGGGGGGGGGGGGGCCCGCGCCGCCCCCCCCGCCCCCCCCCACGGCTCTGTCCCGGCGGCCGCCCCGGTCCGTCTTCCGGATCGTCCCTGCCGCGGCGCGTCCTGCGGCATGATGACCCGGTGAGTGTGCTCCCCCTGGTCTTCACCAGCGGCTGGGCCAGCGGGATCAACGCCTACGCCGTGGTCCTCCTGCTCGGCCTCTTCGGCGCGACCGGGCTGACCGACGAGGTCCCCGCGTCCCTCCAGCGCACCGACGTGCTGATCGTCGCCGGTGTGCTGTTCCTCTGCGAGGCCGTCGCCGACAAGATCCCGTACGTGGACTCGGTCTGGGACGCGGTGCACACCGTGATCCGCCCGGTGGCCGGGGCGGTGGTCGGCGCCCTGCTGGCCGGCCAGAGCGGCTCGCTCTCCGACATCGCCGCCGGCGCGGTCGGCGGCTCCACGGCACTGGCCAGCCATTTCGTCAAAGCCGGCACCCGCATGGCCGTCAACACCTCACCGGAGCCGTTCAGCAACATCGCGCTGAGCACCGCCGAGGACCTGGGCGTGGCCGGCATCGTCACCTTCGCGATGTTCAACCCGCAGGCCGCCGCGATCATCGCGGCCGTCCTGCTGGCCGCCGGGCTGGCCATACTGGTCTTCCTCTGGACCCGGATCCGCCGCTTCCTGCGCCGCCGGGCCCAGCGCCGCGAGGAGAAACGGCTCGGCGCCGAGGAGCGCGAGGCGGCCTCCCGGGCCCCGGCGCCACCCCGCTGACCCGGCCCCGGCCCTGCACCGACCCGCCGCCGACCTCCTGCGATCCCGCTCGGTAGGGTCATCCGCATGGCACGAATTGCGGTGATCGGCGCCGGCATGGGCGCGATGGCCACGGCGGCCCGGCTGGCCGTGGCGGGGCACCGGGTGACGGTGTACGAGCGCGGGTCCACGTACGGCGGCTCCGTCGGCCGGTACGAGCGCGACGGCTTCGCCTTCGACACCGGTCCCGGTCTGCTGCACCTGCCCGCCGTCTACCGCGACCTGTTCGTCAAGACCGGCAAGCGGCCCCTGGAGGACTGCGTCGAGCTGGTCCAGGCCGATCCGGCCGTCCGGCACGTCCTCGCCGACGGCACCGCCGTCACCCTCCCGGGCGGCTCGCGCGGCGGCGCCGCCACCGTCCTCGACCAGACCTTCGGCGCGGGCGCCGGCGACCGCTGGAACGCCGTCCTGGGCCGGGCCCGGGACGCCTGGAACGCCACCCGGCGCCCCCTGCTGGAGGAGCCGCTGCGCCCCGACTGGCAGGTGCTGGGCCGCGACCCGTACCCCGCGGTGCGCAGGAGCGGCCTGCTGCGCCGCCGCCCGCCGACCCTCGCCGAGGTGGCCGCGCGCGAACTGGGCGGGGAGCTCGGCGAGCTCCTGGCCGCCCGGGTGCGGGCGTACGGGGTCGACCCGGCCACGGCGCCCGCCTCCGCGGCCGTGCTCCCGTACATGGAGCAGACCTTCGGCAGCTGGTACGTGCGCGGCGGGATGCGGGAGCTGGCCACCGCCGTCCACGAGCGCTGCCGGGAGCGGAAGGTCGACTTCGTCTTCGACGCCCCGGTCCGGGAGGTCCTGGAGCGGGACGGCCGGGCGGCCGGGCTGCTGCTGGCCGACGGCGGCGAGGCCGCGGCCGACTTCGTGGTCTGCGGGGCCGACCCGCGGCGGCTGGGGGCCCCGCTGCCGGCCGGCGGCGCTCCCGCCCGCGGGCCGGGGGTGGCGAGCCGGCTCACCCTGCTGCTGGCGCTGCGCGGCGCCCGCCCCGCGGACGCCGTCCACCGCACCCTGGTCCACTCCCCCGGCGCCCAGCTGACCGTGCTGCGCCCCGACGATCCGGCGGTACGGCCCGACGCGGACCACGAGGCGGTCACCGTGAGCACCGTGTGCGGCCCTGAGGGCGCCCCTGCGGGCCGTACGCAGGAGTTGCTGGACCTGGCGGCCCGGGCCGTGCCGGGGCTGCGCGAGCGGCTGCTGTGGACGCAGGTGCGCACGCCCGCGGACATCGAGGCGGCGACCGGCGCACCCGGGGGCGCGGTGCCCCCGCCCGCGCTGGCCGGAGCGGACGGCCGGATGCTCTACCCCGCCAACACCACGGCCCTGCCGGGGCTGTTCCTCGCCGGCGGCTGGGCGCACCCCGGCGGCGGGCTCGCGCACGCCGGGATGACCGGGGCCCTGGTGGCCGGCCTGATCGTGGAGGGCGCGGGGTTCCGCGGCTCCCGGTGACGGACCGGCCGTGACACACCGGCCGTGACACACTCGCGCCCCCCGGGGGAACTCCCGGGGGCGCGGCCGGGGGGGGGACGGGGGGCCCCCGGTGTGCCGCCCCCCCAGGACTGCGGTGGCGGTGCGGTGATTCACGACTCTCCCCTGTGCAG
>NZ_JBHYVA010000952.1:0-2469 GCF_042750055.1 Streptomyces sp. NPDC059456 | reverse complement strand
CAGCCTCGATGTTGCCCAGCAGGGCGAAACCGCGGATGATCACGACCGGCGCGTGCGGGTCGGTGGTCTCGGCGCGTCCCTCGCCGTGCACCTCGAAGTTGCCGAGGACCCCGCTGCCGTAGCCGCGCAGCGTCACGTTCTCCGGGACCAGGACCTCGACGTTGCCGAGCACGCTCGTCACGTTGATCTCGGTGATCTGCTGCTCGAAGACGGCCTCGGTGAGGTCGATGTTCACGTCGCCCAGGACGGAGACGACGCGGGTGTGCGCGCCCGGCCGCCAGCGCCCCTTGCGGGTGGAGCTGCTGCACACGGCGACCACGGTCTCCGAGACCGGGGCCGCAGCGCCCGGCACCGGGGACGCGGCCGGAGCCCGTCCGTACGCGGGCGCCGCGGCGGCGCCGCCGGGCGCGGGGAGGTCCCGTACGAGCACCTCCAGCTCCCCGACCGTCTTCACGGCGTACAGGGAGTCCAGGCGGTCGGAGTGCTCCTCCGCGGTGAGCCGGCCCTCGGCGAGGGCGTCGGCCAGGATGTGCGCGATCCGGTCGCGGTCGGCGTCGGAGGCCCGCAGTTCGGCGGGGGCGGCTCCGGTGGCGACGGCAGGCGCGGCGGGCTTCTTTTCCAGGTCCACGTCGGCCAGCATAGCGATACGCGATAGATCGCGATAGTCGGGAGTGAGCCTTACCTCACAGACACAGCCCGGGACGGAGGTCCTACGCTTGATAGCCGCGCTGCCAATTGGTCGCCAGCGCCGTCTGCCGAGTGAGGAATGACTGCCGTCATGCCAGAGTTTGCGTACACCGACCTGCTGCCCCTGGGCGAGGACACCACCCCCTACCGGCTGGTGACCTCGGAGGGCGTCTCGACCTTCGAGGCCGACGGCCGTACGTTCCTCAAGGTCGAGCCCGAGGCGCTGCGCAAGCTCGCCGAAGAGGCCATCCACGACATCCAGCACTTCCTGCGCCCCGCGCACCTCGCGCAGCTGCGCCGGATCATCGACGACCCCGAGGCCTCGTCGAACGACAAGTTCGTCGCGCTCGACCTCCTCAAGAACGCGAACATCGCGGCGGCCGGCGTCCTGCCGATGTGCCAGGACACGGGCACGGCGATCGTGATGGGCAAGCGCGGCCAGAACGTCCTGACGGAGGGCGCCGACGAGGCGGCCCTGTCCCGCGGGATCTACGACGCCTACACCCGCCTGAACCTGCGCTACTCGCAGATGGCCCCGCTCACCATGTGGGAGGAGAAGAACACCGGCTCGAACCTGCCCGCGCAGATCGAGCTGTACGCGACCGACGGCGGCGCGTACAAGTTCCTCTTCATGGCCAAGGGCGGCGGCTCGGCCAACAAGTCCTTCCTGTACCAGGAGACCAAGGCGGTCCTCAACGAGGCCTCCATGATGAAGTTCCTGGAGGAGAAGATCCGCTCGCTCGGTACGGCGGCCTGCCCGCCCTACCACCTGGCGATCGTCGTCGGCGGCACCTCCGCCGAGCACGCCCTGAAGACCGCGAAGTACGCCTCCGCCCACTACCTGGACGAACTCCCCCGCGAGGGCTCGGCGCTGGGCCACGGCTTCCGCGACGAGGCCCTGGAGCAGCAGGTCTTCGAGCTGACCCAGAAGATCGGCATCGGCGCGCAGTTCGGCGGCAAGTACTTCTGCCACGACGTGCGCGTCGTCCGCCTCCCGCGCCACGGCGCGTCGCTGCCGGTGGCCATCGCCGTGTCCTGCTCCGCGGACCGCCAGGCCACCGCGAAGATCACCGCCGAGGGCGTCTTCCTGGAGCAGCTGGAGCGCGACCCGGCCCGCTTCCTCCCGGACACCACGGACGAGCACCTGTCGGAGTCCTCGGACGTCGTCGCCATCGACCTGAACCAGCCGATGGACGACATCCTCGCGACGCTCGCGCAGCACCCGGTCAAGACCCGCCTGTCCCTGACCGGCCCGCTGGTCGTGGCGCGCGACATCGCGCACGCCAAGATCAAGGAGCTGCTGGACTCGGGCGCGGAGATGCCGCAGTACCTGAAGGACCACCCGGTGTACTACGCGGGCCCGGCGAAGACCCCCGAGGGCTACGCCTCGGGCTCCTTCGGCCCGACCACGGCCGGCCGCATGGACTCCTACGTCGAGCAGTTCCAGGCGGCGGGCGGTTCGAAGGTCATGCTGGCCAAGGGCAACCGCTCGCAGCAGGTGACGGACGCGTGCGGCCGGCACGGCGGCTTCTACCTCGGCTCGATCGGCGGCCCGGCGGCGCGGCTGGCCCAGGACTGCATCAAGAAGGTCGAGGTCCTGGAGTACGAGGAGCTCGGCATGGAGGCGGTCTGGAAGATCGAGGTCGAGGACTTCCCGGCGTTCATCGTGGTGGACGACAAGGGCAACGACTTCTTCCAGAACCCGGCCCCGGAGCCGACGTTCACCCACATCCCGGTCCGCGGCCCGGGCCTGGCGTAACCTCACCCGGCCCCCGCTGAAGA
>NZ_JBHYVA010000951.1:0-2475 GCF_042750055.1 Streptomyces sp. NPDC059456 | reverse complement strand
CGCCTGCCCTGGGCGCGGCCGCCCCCACGGCCCCCGTGGCCCCAGCCGGGTCCACCCAGTCGCTGCCGCTCGCCCCGCTGGGCCCCGCGGCCGACAGGTCCCCCGGCGTCCCCGGCATGAGCACCTCGCCGCGGCTGCCCGAAACCCAGGGGCTGCCTCAGCGCGAGGTCAAGAGGTTCTCGCTGGTCGGCGTCGTCTGGGACGACGCGAGCACGCAGCTGTTCGGCCGGGTCCAGGTCCGCACCCGCGCGGTGGGCACCGGGAGCTGGTCCGGCTGGCAGGACATCGAGACCCACAACAGCGAACACGCCCCCGACCTCGGCACCACGGAGAGCGGCTCCGGCCGGCTCCGAGGCAGCACCGCCCCGCTGTGGGTCGGCGACTCCGACGGCGTCGAGGTCCGCGTCCAGGCGGAACCCGGCACCCCCGCCACCCGCGGGGCCACCCGCGCGGCGGGCCGGCTGCCGTCGGGCATGCGGATCGAACTCGTGGACCCGGGCGCGACGGACCCGGTGACGGTCATCGACGCCAAGAACGGCGCGTCGGGCACGTCCGACGAACCCGAGGGCGACGACAAGGGCGACGTCGTGGCCCTGCCGGGCATGACCATGGAGGCGGCCGAATCCTCCTCCGCCAACGTCCCGCTGGCCGCACTCGGCGCGAGGGAGATCACCGCACTCGACAAGGCGGACTCCACCGCCGACGCGGTCCTCGCCAGCGAGGGCACCCTCAGCGCGGCGGCCCGCCCGTACATCGGCCCGCGGCCGCGGATCGTCACCCGGCTCGGCTGGGGCGCCGACGAATCCCTGCGCGAGGCGGGCTTCGTCTACACGAGCACCGTCAAGGCGGCCTTCGTGCACCACACCGCCTCCGGCAACAACTACGCCTGCAAGGACGCCCCCGCGGTGCTGCGCAGCCTGTACCGCTACCACGTGATCAGCAGCGGCTGGCGCGACATCGGCTACAACTTCGCCGTCGACAAGTGCGGCACGGTGTACGAGGGCCGGGCCGGCGGAGTCGCCAAGGCGGTGCTCGGCGCGCACACCATGGGCTTCAACACGGACAGCATGGGCATCGCGGTGATCGGCACGTACACGAGCACCACCCCGCCCGCGGCCGCGGTGAAGGCGGTGGCCCAGCTCACGGCCTGGAAGCTGGGCCTGTTCAACCGGGACCCGCGGTCGAAGACGACCCTGAAGTCGGGCGGCGGCAACCTGTTCAAGAAGGGCACGAACGTGAAGCTGAACGTGATCTCGGGACACCGGGACGGCTTCGCGACGGAATGCCCGGGCAAGCTGCTGTACGGCCAGCTCCCCCCGACCCGCACCAGCTCGGCCAAACTCCAGGGCCGCCCCTGACCCCACCGCGCCGGCACGTGCCCGCGTGCGGCGCCGGTGCCGGGCCGGCCCCCGGCAGCCGCGCCGCACGCGCACGCCACCGGGCTACGCTCGAGGGCATGGCCGGCCGCTACGACCCCCTCAACCGCACCGCCGTCCGCGGCGGGCGCACCCCCGTACCCGAGACGGCCTCCGCCCCGCACCCCGGGGCCGGGTCCGGCGCCCTGGTGCGGGAGTGGGAGAGCGGCGGCGTCGACCTCGGGCTGACGCTCGGGCCCCTGCGCCGGGGCCCCGGAGACCCCACCTTCCGCGTCACCCCCGACGGCTCCGTCTGGCGGACCAGCCGGACCCCCGAAGGCCCTGCCACCCTGCGCGTGGCCCTGCGCCCGGGTACGGGGACCGCCGTCGCCGAGGCCTGGGGCCCCGGCGCCCGGTGGATGCTCGACCGCCTGCCCGCACTCCTCGGCTCCGACGACGACCCCGCCGCCTTCGTCCCCCGCCACCGCCTCGTGCTCGCGAGCCACCGCCGCCGCCCCGGCCTGCGGCTGACCCGCACCGGGCTGGTCCTGGAGTCCCTGATCCCGACCGTCCTGGAGCAGAAGGTCACCGCCGACGAGGCGTACCGCGCCTGGCGCCGGCTGGTGTCCTCGTACGGGGAACCCGCGCCCGGACCGCAGAACCTCCCCCCGGGCCTGTACGTCATGCCCGACGCCCGCACCTGGGCGCTGATCCCCTCCTGGGACTGGCACAAGGCCGGCGTCGACATCAAGCGGTCCGCCACCATCGTCCGCTGCGCCCGGGTCGCGAACCGCCTGGAGGAGGCCGCCGCGATGGAGCTCCCGCAGGCCGCCGCCCGGCTGGAGGCCGTTCCCGGCATCGGCCCCTGGACCTCCGCCGAGACCCTGCAGCGCAGCAACGGCGCCGCCGACGCCGTCACCACCGGCGATCTGCACCTGCCCGGCATCATCGGCTGGGCCCTCGCCGGGAACCGGGCCGCCGACGACGCAGAGATGCTGGAGCTGCTCGCCCCGTACGCGGGCCAGCGCCACCGCGCGGCCCGCCTCGTCCTCCTCGCCGGCCACGCACCGCCGCGCCGGGCCCCGAGGATGCGCAGGACGGACATCGGCCGGCTCTGACC
>NZ_JBHYVA010000950.1:0-2479 GCF_042750055.1 Streptomyces sp. NPDC059456 | reverse complement strand
GCCTCGCCGCGTCTGCGTGTTTTCCGGCGGGGAGTTTGGACGGGGTGGGCGATACTGGGTTCGAACCAGTGACCCCTTCGGTGTGAACGAAGTGCTCTCCCACTGAGCTAATCGCCCGGACGCACCGCAAACATTACCCCATGTCAGCGGTGGTTCCCGACCATCCCCCGACCGTCACTGGTCCTTGAGGTCCCAGGGCATCGTGAGGCCGTACTTCCACAGGTAGAAGCCGATCAGCGCGCCGGCGATCACGAGCCCGACGCTGGTGAGGATGATGTTGCGGCGGCGGACCTTGGGGTCCAGCGCCTTCTGCGCGGCCTCGGTGACCTTCCGCTTGGTCCAGCGCAGCACGAGCGACGCCCAGGCGAACTCGGTGGCCCAGATCGCCAGGCCCGCGAAGATCGCGACCCAGCCGGGGCCGGGCAGGACGAGCATCGCCACGCCGGCGCCGATGACGGCGAGGCCGACGATGAAGACGCCGACCTGCCAGCTGAGGTGCAGGGTGCGGCGCGACTTGATGAAGGCGGGAGCCTTCGATACGTGCGGCGCCTCTTCCGTGGTGTGCTCGGTCGTGCCGTCGACTGCGGACTCTGCTGCGGACTCTTGGGTCCCTCGGTCACTCCCCGTATTCATGGCACCGAATCTACCGGAGCCGGAAGCACACGTGAATGGTGGTTTGGATCCGCCGTCCGAGGGACCCAGAGGTCCGCAAAACGGTCAGAGGGGTTTACAACGGCACCGTAGGTGGCATGTCGATTTCGCCGACGTGCGAATCCCCGAGCGCACACTGAGCGAAAGGCCCTGGCGCTTATGAACACCACGGTCAGCTGCGAGCTGCACCTGCGCCTCGTTGTGTCGAGCGAGTCCTCACTGCCTGTCCCGGCGGGCCTGCGGTATGACACGGCCGATCCCTACGCCGTGCACGCCACCTTCCACACCGGCGCCGAGGAGACGGTCGAGTGGGTATTCGCCCGAGACCTCCTCGCCGAGGGCCTCCACCGGCCCACCGGAACCGGAGACGTCCGCGTCTGGCCGTCCCGCAGCCACGGTCAGGGCGTCGTGTGCATCGCCCTGAGCTCACCGGAGGGAGAAGCACTCCTCGAAGCACCCGCCCGCGCACTCGAGTCGTTCCTCAAGCGGACGGATGCCGCGGTCCCGCCCGGGACCGAACACCGGCACTTCGACCTCGACAAAGAGCTCTCCCACATCCTGGCCGAAAGCTGAACCAGGCTCCCAGGGAGCACCTCCCGGCCTGCGCCGGGGGCCACTCCGCACCGTCCGACTCGGGGCGACGGTGCGGGCTGGACAAAAACCACATACGGCAGTGCCGGCGCTGTTCTCGCGGAAGCCGTCCGCGTGGACGGCGCCGGCGTGCGTGACGCAGTCGCCACGGGCGCACCTCCCGGTACCGCCCGGGGACGGCTAGAGTCGGCCCCCATCGACGGCACCGGTCCGTCGCCGCAGGCCCGGCCCTCAGGGAGCGACCCCCGTGCAGATTCCCCACGACACCCGTCGCGCGCTCGACGTCGTCGTCGCGCTGGTGAACACCGCGGCCGAGGCGGAGCAGCCGGACGGTCTGGCGGACATCGGCTCGCTGCGCGAATTCGTGCGCGAGTACCGGATCAGCGACGTCGGCGAGCTCGGCGCCCGCGACCTCGCCGGGGTGCGCACCGTCCGCGGCAAGTTCGCCCAGGTGTTCGGGGCGCCCAATCCGCGGACCGCGGCCGGCCTGATCAACGAGCTGGTGGCGACCGCGGGCACCACCCCCCAACTGACCGACCACGACGGCTACGACTGGCACGTCCACTACTTCGCGCCGGGCGCTTCGCTGGGTGACCACCTCGCGGCCGACGGCGGCATGGCGCTGGCCTTCATCGTGGTCTCCGGCGAACAGGAACGCCTGCGCCGCTGCGAGGCCCCCGACTGCCGGCGGGCCTTCGTCGACCTGTCCCGCAACCGCTCGCGGCGCTACTGCGACAGCCGGACCTGCGGGAACCGGCTCCACGTGGCGGCGTACCGGGCCCGGCGCAAGGAAGCCGACGCGGGGCAGTCAGAGCAGGAAGAGGTCGTGCACGGCGGCCAGCAGCAGCAAGGTGCCGATCACCCCTAGGAAGATCATCAGGGGCGGCTGCGAGAGCGCGAAGAGGCAGCCTCGCGGCTCCTCGGCAACGGGGGCGGGGTCCGGTGCCGGCGCGCGAACCGGCGGCTCACCCTGCGATGTGTCGAGCATGTCGGGCCGATGATGGCGCAGCGCGCCCGCATCGGGTCCTCAACACGCCAGCGCCGGTGCGGGAGTTCACTCCTTCTTGTCAGGCCCGCGGCGACCCCCGGGCCGGACCTCAGATGCCGTGCTTCTTCAGAATCGCTTCGATGTCGGAGAAGTCCTCCGCAGGGGTGGCGGGCGCGGCGCCCGGGCGCGCGGCGGGGGCGGGCGCGGGGCGCGCGCCCCGCTCTGCCACCCCACCCCCCCCCCGCCCCG
>NZ_JBHYVA010000949.1:0-2481 GCF_042750055.1 Streptomyces sp. NPDC059456 | reverse complement strand
CCGCGCCCCGGCGGGGGCCCCCCCCCCCGGGGGGCCCCCCCCGGGGCCCGTCAACTCCCCGAGAGGAGAACCGCCATGGAGAACGACCCCGACGCCCTGCAGCTCCTGCCCGCGCCGCACCTGTCGGCCCACGAGCGCTGCGCCCAGACCTGCCGCCTCGCGTGCCCGGCGGCCAACCGCGCCACCCGGGGCGGGTCCCCCCCCCCGCGACCGCCGCCCCGGGGCCGCCGTCGCCCTTCGCGGGGGGCGCCGGCGCGACGGAGCGACGGGGCCTAGGAGGCGAGGAAGGACCGGACGCCGGCCGAAGTGGCGTCGTCCCCCAGCAGGTCGTTGTGCTTGAGGCAGCCGACCGGCGTGTTGGCCGCCCCGGTGAGCGGGACGCTGTCGTCCGGGTTGACGACCTCGTCGCAGTTCGACCAGAACGTCGCGTACTTCACGGCGCCCGGGGTCTCGTCCCCGGAGTTCAGGTTCTTCACGACGTACGAACCGGGTGTCATGTCCCGGCAGGCCTGGTCCCACAGGGCGCAGGCCCACGCGGTGGAGGTGCCGTGGTTGGGCCCGGCCAGCGAGACCCAGTGGTCCACGGTGGCGGTGCCGCCGCCGAACTTCACGTACCAGCGGCCGACGAGCGAGCCCAGGGAGTGCGCCACGATGTCGACCCGGGCGGCGCCGGTCTGCCGGCGGACCTGGTCGACGTACGCGCCGAGCTGCCCGGACAGGACCTCGTTGACCGAGCGGTGCGTGTCGTAACCCCAGGAGAAGAGCTCCGCGTCCGTGTACCCGGCGGCTCGCAGGTCCTCGCGCAGGCCGCCCCAGACGCCCGGGTCGGCGTTGTAGCCGTGGATGAGGACGACCGGGTTGTGCGGCTGCACAGGCGTGGCGGCACGGGCGGGGAAGGGTGCGAGCAGTGCCGCGCACAGGGTCAGGAGCGCGAAAGGCTTCTGGCGGGGCGTCAGCATGGGGTCCCCCTTACCTTGTTACGCGCGGGTAGCGCGGATGGTGCGGGCATCGTGGTGTCTGTCGGTACAGAAATCCACCCCCGTGCAGCACCTCTCACCCCGTGCGACACACCCAGCCGGAGCAACCCAACGGGCGCCATGCCCCATTCGCCCGAGAAGATATGAAATGCAACCGGCAGCCGCCGGTATTCTTGCGTCAGCGCTCTCGGGAGGATCTGCCGTGACCGTCAGTCTTGAGCAGTTGCGCCGCTGCCACGTCGCCGTCGACCTGGGAGCCGCCAGGACCCGTGTCTACGTCAAGGGCGCCGGCCTGGTCGTCGACGAGCCCAGCGTCGCCGCCGTCAACACCCGCACCGGTGCCCTCATCGCGGTCGGGACGTTCGCCGAACGGATGACGGGCCGCACGCCCGACTACATCCGCGTGGTGCGCCCCGTCTCCGGCGGCACCGTCGTCGACATCGAGATGGCCCAGCGGATGCTGCGCCACCTGCTCGGCGAGAAGCTGCGCCGCGCCCTGCGCCGCAAGCCGCGGCTGCGGGCCGCCGCCTGCACCCCGCACGACGCCGACCCGCTCGCCCAGCGGGCCGCCGTCGAGACGATGGTCGGGCTCGGGGCCCGGCGCGTCGAGCTCGTCGACACCCTGATCGCGGCGGCCGTCGGCTGCGGCCTGCCCGTGGAGCAGCCGACCGCGACGATGATCATGGTGTGCGGGGCGGCCGCCACCCAGGTCGCCGTCCTCTCCCTCGGCAACATCGTCACCGCCCAGCGGATCCCCGTCGGCGGCGAGGCCATCGACCACGCCGTCGTCCAGCACCTGCGCCACGCGCACGAGCTGATGCTGCCCAGCCAGGCCGTCCGGCCGCTCCAGCTGGCCCTGCACGGCAACGGCATCACCGACGGGGGCCCCGCCTCCACCCTCATCCACGGCCGCGACGTGGCCACCGGACTGGCCCGCTCCGTCCACGTGGACACCGCCGCCGTCCGCGACGCCATCCACACCCCGCTGACCGCCGTCCTCGACGGCATCGGCAAGGTGCTGCGCGACTGCCCGCCCGACCTGGTCGCCGACCTGACGGACCGGGGGATCATGATGGTGGGCGGCAGCGCCCTGCTGCCGGGCCTGGACCAGATGCTGCGCGACGCCACCGGAATGCCCGTCGCCATCGCGGAACGGCCGGACGTGTGCGCCGTCCTCGGTCTCGGCATGATGCTCGAAGGGAAGATCGCCCCGATGGTCCTCAACCCGCTGGCCGAATGACGGACGCGGCGACCGAGCCTGCCGACCCCGCGGAACGGGCCAGTCTGCCCGTGCTCCTGGAGGCGGTGCTCAGCGTCGGCTCCGAACTGGAGCTGCGGACCACCCTCCAGCACATCGTGGAATCGGCGACCGGACTGTGCACGGCACGGTACGGGGCGCGGGGGGGGGGGGGCCCCCCGCGCCCGCGGCGGTCCGGGCGGTTAAACGCCCGGGGGGGGGCGGGGGGGCGGGCCCCCCACCCCCCCCAGCCCCCCCGCCCGAAGG
>NZ_JBHYVA010000948.1:0-2484 GCF_042750055.1 Streptomyces sp. NPDC059456 | reverse complement strand
GGGGGGCCGCGGCGGGGGGCGAGGGGAAGCAACAACCCGTCGGCAGGGCCGAAGGCCAGATTGCCCCTGGGCAAGCCGCCGAAGGGGGCCCGGGCGCGCAGCGCCTCGCCCGCGATCCAGACGGCCGCACCCCACAGGGGCCAGACGGGGAGCTTGCTGACGACGGCGATCCCGAGGCAGGTGAGGCCGATCAGGAGGGCTTCGAGGGTGACGAGGGCGAGCCACGGGACCGGGCCGACCCCCTCACTGGTCCAGACGAGCAGCGGCAGCAGGAAGCCGAGCCCGTGCAGGAGGCCGAGGCCGAAGCCGGCGCGGGCGCGGCGGCCGTGGAGGCAACCGCCGAGCACGGCGAGGGCGAAGGGGGCCAGCCACCACAGCGGGCGCGGCGGGAAGCTCAGGTAGAGCAGCACGCCGGAGCCGGCCGCGAGGGCGGCGCGCGGCGGCCAGGAGGCCGCCCACCGCTTCCAGGGGGCCGCGGCGGCTTCGGTTCCGGCTTCCGCTTCGGCGGTGCGGCCGGGCTCTGCGGTGATGCTGCTGCTCATTTGCCGGAGTGTACGTGCCCACCCCCGGGAGGGGGAGAAGCCTCAGCCGGCGAGGGCCCGCAGGTGGGCGCGGATGACCCTGACCGCGTTCTCGGCGTCGTCGACGGTGACCGTGAACACCTTGCCGTCACCGAGCCGCAATTCCAGTCCCTCGCCGCGCCGGACGATGACGGCGGTGCCCTTGTCCGGGCGCCAGCGGCAGCCCCAGCCGCCCCACTGCTGGGGGGTGATGAGGGGCAGGAACTCGGCGGAGGCCACCTCCACCAGCCGGATCCTGCGGCGCGGCAGCCCGATGTGGCCGCAGCGGACCTCCAGGGCCTCGGCGTCGACGGTGACGGCGACGTGCACGAACGCGAGCGTGCCGTAGAGGATCAGCAGTCCGACGGCGAGACAGCCGATGACGGACATGAGGAGCGGGGCGATGCCGCTGGTCCAGTTCGAGTCGACGGCGAGCTCGACGCCGAGTGCGAGGCAGGCCGCACCGGCCACGGCAAGGAGCCATTGCGCGCGGTTGGAGGCCCGTCCCGTCCACAGGGGACCCGGGGGGTGAACCGTCATGTGTAGCAGCGTACTCACGTTCCGCATCTGCGCCACTGCCTCTCGCCGCGCGGCGCGGGTGTGCCGGAGGGCGTCTGCCCGGCCTTGACCTCAAGCAAACTTGAGGTCCTACGTTCGCCCCCATGAGCACTCACGAGACCGACGCACAGACCGTACGGACCGCACACACCGTCCCGGACCGCTACCGCACCGCGGTGGTGGCGCACATCATGGTGGCCGACGCACCGGCCGCGCTCTCCTTCTACCGGCGGGCCTTCGACGCCGTCGAGGACTTCCGGCTCGACCACCCCGAGGGCGGGGTGCTCCACGCCGAGATACGGATCGCCGGCGCCACCCTGATGCTCGGCGACGTCTCCGAGGGGCCGTTCAGTGCCCCGTCGGCGCTGGGCGGCACCTCGGCCGCGCTGCACGTGTTCGTACCGGACGTGGACGCCCTCGTACGGACGGCCGTCGCCGAGGGTGCGGAGCTGCTCCAGCCGCCGGCCGACCAGTTCCACGGCGACCGGACCGCCATTCTCCGAGACCCGTTCGGGCACCTGTGGGTGTTCCTCACCCACCTGGAGGACGTGTCCCGGGACGAGCTGGAGGGCCGGCTGACGGGCGCGTGACCCCGGGCGGATTCAGCCGCCGGGCAGGAGGCCGACGAGCGCGTCGCGCAGCGCGGGCCGGGGGCCGGTCATGAAGCGGTGCAGGCTCCGCGAGGCGAAGGCGACGCGCTGGGCGCTGCGGCGGCGCTCGCGGTCGTACGCGCGCAGGGCGGCGGGCAGGGCGGCCCGCCCGTGGGCGGCGACCGCGCGGGTCAGGGCCTCGGCGTCGAGGAGGGCGGTACAGGCCCCCTGGCCGAGGTTGGGCGTCATGGCGTGGGCCGCGTCGCCGACCAGGGCCGTGCGACCGCCGTCGACGAACGTCGGCAGCGCCGGGTGGAGGTGGCGCATCTCGTAGCGGATCCAGGTCGCCGGGTCGGTCTCGGCAAGGATCCGCGGGACCGGATCGTGCCAGCCCGCGAACGCAGCCCGCAGCCACGCGGCGGCCCCGGCGCCGGCGGCCCCGGGCGCCCCGGGCCCCTCGGGGAGGGCGGCGTACCAGTTGGTGCGGCCGGGTTCGACCGGGGTCATCCCGAAGAAGCGGCCCTCGCCCCAGGTTTCGCCGTACACCCCGGTCTCGAATCCGGCGGTGCCGATCCAGGCGACGGTGCCGACGGGGCGGGGGGCTCCGGCGGCGGTGAAGCGGGCGCCGCGCACGGCGCTGTTGATGCCGTCGGCGCCGACGAGCAGGTCGGCGCCCAGCCCGTCCGGATCGGCCACCCGCCGCCCGTACGCGATCTCCACACCGCCGAGCCGGCCGAGCTCGGCGAGCAGGGCGTCGATCAAGTACGGCCGGGATA
>NZ_JBHYVA010000947.1:0-2485 GCF_042750055.1 Streptomyces sp. NPDC059456 | reverse complement strand
TCCCGGCGCCGGCGCCCCGTCCCCGCTTCCGCACCCGCCCGGTGACCCCGGGCCCGGGGGGCCGCACCCGCACCCGCACGCGCACCCGCTCGCCGACGGCGACGATGACGCCGACGACGCCGAGCACCCGCCCGCCGGGGTACCCGGGCCCGTGGTCGCCGACATCGTCGCGCAGGCCGTGGCCCGCGGCATGGAGGGCGATGCGCAGGACCTGCCGCGTCTCGCGCCGGTTCGCGGGGCGGCGGCCACCGAAGTGCCGGTGCACCTCCCGTTCCGCGCGGCGGCCCGTCCGGCCGCCCCGCAGGCCCCGGCGGCCGAGCGCGTCCCGCGGGTCTCCCGGCCCGCCCCCGGCCGGCGGGTCCCGCGCGGCGACGAGCGGCTGCGGGAGCACCGCGGTCCCGTCCTGCCCGGCTGGGTCGGCGTCGGCGTCGGCGCACTCGCCCTTGCCGGCTGCCTGGCGGTGCTCTGGCGCGCCGGGGCGGTCCCCGACGCCTTCGTGGCCGCGTTCGGCGCGAGCCCCCGCGCCTACCAGGGGCTGCGGGCCACGCACTGGCCCCCGCTCGCCTTCCTCGGCATCGTGGCGCTGCTCGCGCTCGGCGGTCTCGGCCGCGGCAAGGCCGGGCACGCCTGGGTGCTCACCCTGTTCGGCCGGTACCGCGGCACGGTCCGCCGCACCGGGCTCACCTGGGTCAGCCCCCTCCTGCTGCGCCGCCGCGTCGACGTCCGGCTGCGGCACTGGCGCAGCGAGCCCATGCCGGCGGTGGACTCCGGCGGCCTGGCCCTGCGCGTCGTCGTCCAGGTCGTGTGGCAGGTCAAGGACACGGCCCGGGCCACCCTCGCCGTCGAGGACCACACCGAATACCTCGCCGAGCAGGTCGAGTCGGCGATGGCCCGGGTCCTGTCCCAGCTGCCCGCCGACGCCTTCCACGAGGACGCCCCGACCCTGCGTGATTCCGAGGCGGTCGGCGGCGCGCTGACCCGGATGCTGGCGACCGAGACCGAGGCGGTGGGGATCGAGGTGTACTCGGCCCAGCCGACCCGGATCGAGTACGCGCCCGAGGTCGCCGAGGCCATGCGGCGGCGCCGGGTCGCGGCGATCGACGCCAAGCACCGGGACACGGTGCTGACCTCGGTCGTGGACGCGGTCGACGACACCGTCCACCGGCTGACCTCGCGCGGGCTGGTCGAGCTCGACGACTACGAGCGCAAGGCCCTCGTGAAGGACCTCACCGTCGCCTTCTACACGGGGCGCCCGGAGTAGGGCGCCCCGCGGAGCGCGGGGCTGAGGCGAGCGAACGGGTGGCCGGATCAGACCGGACCACCCGTTCTCTCATTGGTCTGGACATGTCCAACTCCCGTCAATAACCTGGTACTTGGTCTAGACCTGAATCCCCATGCGTGCGCACGCTCTCGCCGTCCCCCCACGCCCAAGGAGCATCATGCGTCCCATCCGCATGCCCGTTCACCTGCCCAGACGAGCCGGCGCCGCCACGCTCGGCCTCGGCGTCATCGCCGGCCTGGCACTCCTCACCGCCCCCACGGCGAGCAGCCACGGCTATACGGACACCCCCATCAGCCGCCAGAAGCTCTGCGCCAACAAGACCGTCTCCGACTGCGGCCCGATCCAGTGGGAACCGCAGAGCGTCGAGGGCTACAAGGGCTTCCCCGCCGCCGGACCGGCCGACGGCCAGATATGTTCCGGCGGGCACGGCGAGTTCGCGCAGCTCGACGACCCGCGCGGCGGCAGCTGGCCCACCACCAAGGTCACCGCCGGACAGAGTTACGGCTTCCGGTGGCAGTTCACCGCCAACCACTCCACCACCGACTTCAAGTACTACGTCACCAAGAACGGCTGGGACCCCACCAAGCCCCTCACCCGCGCCGCCCTCGAATCCCAGCCCTTCCTCACCGTCGCCTACAACGGCGCCCGGCCCGCCATGACCACCGTCCACCAGGGCACCATGCCGAGCGGCAAGACCGGCCGGCACATGATCCTGGCCGTCTGGACGGTCAACGACACCCCCATGGCGTTCTACTCCTGCTCCGACGTCCAGTTCTGAGCCACGGTCCCGACGGCCTCCCCCGACGGGTGACGTTCAATTCTGACGGAACGTCAGCTACCCTCCGGCGGCATGCGGACGACACCCGAAACCGTCGCGGAGCTCATCGCGCGCCAATGGGGCGACCACCGGCCCGGGCTGAAGTACGGCGGCAGCACGGACACCGTCGTGCTCAGCCGCCACCGGACCGCCCAGGAGGCCGCGGCGCGCGCCGCGCTGCTCGTCGGCCTCCTGCCGGCGGACCGGGGCGCCGAACCGCACGTCGGGGTGCCGCTCGACAACACCCCCGAGTTCCCGTTCTGGCTCGGCGCGGCGGCCCCCCCCGGGGCCGCCGGCGCCCGGGGAAACCCCCCCCCCGGCGGGCCCCCCCCGGTGGAGTTAAAAAAAACTACACGAGACAAAGAAAAAGTGTGTGTTATATATGT
>NZ_JBHYVA010000946.1:0-2490 GCF_042750055.1 Streptomyces sp. NPDC059456 | reverse complement strand
CCGCCGGCCCCGGCCCCGACACCGACGCCGGCCCCGACGCCGCCAAGCCCGTGCGCGGCTACATCCACGGCGGCGGCGGGTTTGTCGGCGGCGGCCGCCAGCCCCGCGACGACCGCCCCCCCCCCGCCGCCCCCCGCGCGGGGCCCAGGCCTGATCACAAGACTTACTTCTTCTTGCCCTGGTTCTTGACGGCCTCGATGGCGGCCGCCGCGGCGTCCGGGTCGAGGTAGGTGCCGCCCGGGGTGAGGGGCTTGAACTCGGCGTCGAGCTCGTAGGCGAGCGGGATCCCGGTCGGGATGTTCAGGCCCGCGATGTCGGCGTCGGAGATGCCGTCCAGGTGCTTGACCAGGGCGCGCAGGGAGTTGCCGTGCGCGGCGACCAGGACCGTGCGGCCGGCCAGCAGGTCCGGGACGATGCCGTCGTACCAGTACGGGAGCATGCGGACGACGACGTCCTTCAGGCATTCCGTCCTGGGGCGCAGCTCCGGCGGGATGGCGGAGTAGCGCGGGTCCTCGGACTGGGAGAACTCCGTGCCGTCCTCGAGGGCCGGCGGCGGGGTGTCGTACGAGCGGCGCCACAGCATGAACTGCTCCTCGCCGAACTCGGCGAGGGTCTGGGCCTTGTCCTTGCCCTGGAGCGCACCGTAGTGGCGCTCGTTCAGGCGCCAGGAGCGGTGGACCGGGATCCAGTGGCGGTCGGCGGCCTCGAGCGCCAGCTGCGCGGTGCGGATCGCGCGCTTCTGGAGCGAGGTGTGCACGACGTCGGGGAGCAGGCCGGCGTCCTTGAGCAGCTCACCGCCGCGGACCGCCTCCTTCTCGCCCTTCTCGTTGAGATTGACGTCCACCCAGCCGGTGAACAGGTTCTTCGCGTTCCATTCGCTCTCGCCGTGGCGGAGGAGGATCAGCTTGTACGGTGCGTCGGCCATGCGTACGAGCCTAGTGGACGCGCGGGGGCGCGTGCGCGCGGTGTCCACGGCCGTGGATTGACGGTGCGCGTCAATCCGGTGGCCTTCGCGGACCCCCCGCCCGTAGGGTGCGGCGAGCAGGAGAGACACTTACATCGCCGGGGGGATTCCGTATGTCCGTTGCCAGTCTCAGACGGGCGGCGCGTGAGAGCGTGGCCGGCCTCCCCCGGGAGTTCTGGTGGCTGTGGACCAGCACCCTGGTGAACCGGCTCGGGGCCTTCGTCGCCACGTTCATGACCTTGTACCTGACCGTGGACCGGGGCTATTCGGCCTCGTTCGCGGGACTGGTGGTGGCCCTGCACGGGCTCGGCGGTGTGGTGTCCTCGCTGGTCGCCGGGGTGATGACCGACCGGCTGGGCCGACGCCCGACGATGCTGGCGGCCCAGGCCTCGACGGCGTTCTCGGTGGCGCTGCTCGGCTTCATGGAGCATCCGGCGGCGATCGCGGCGGTGGCGCTGCTGGTCGGCATGACCTCGAACGCGTCGCGCCCCGCGGTGCAGGCGATGATGGCGGACATCGTGCGGCCGCAGGACCGGGTCCGGGCGTTCGCGCTGAACTACTGGGCGATCAACCTCGGCTTCGCCGTCTCGGCGACGGCGGCGGGCTTCGTCGCCGAGTACAGCTACCTCGCCGGGTTCCTCGGCGAGGCGGCGCTGACGCTGCTCTGCGCGGTGCTCGTGTACGTGAAGCTGCCGGAGTCGCGGCCGGAGCGGACCGCCGCGGAGGCGGCCGCCGCCGAACCGGAGATCGGGCTCGGCACCGTGCTGCGGGACGGGCGGTTCATGGGTGTGGTCGGGCTGTCGTTCCTGATCTCGCTGATCTTCACGCAGGGGTCGTTCGGGCTGCCGCTGGCGATGGGCTCGGGCGGTTTCTCCGCCGGGGACTACGGGCTGGTCATCGCGGTCAACGGGGTGCTGATCGTGCTGCTGCAGATCCCGGTCACCCGGTTCATCGAGCAGGGCGACCCGCAGAAGCTGCTGGTCGTGTCGGCGCTGCTGGCCGGGTACGGGTTCGGGCTGACGGCGTTCGCCGGGTCGGTGTGGAGCCTGGGGCTGACGGTCTGCGTGTGGACGCTGGCCGAGATCGTCAACTCGCCGACGCAGATGGGGCTGGTCGCCCGGCTCTCGCCGCTGCACGGGCGCGGCCGCTACCAGGGCATGTACACGATGTCGTGGGCGGTGGCCGCGCTGGTGGCTCCGCTGATGGCCGGGTTCATGATCGACCGGTGGGGCGCGGGCTGGCTGTGGGCGTCCGTGGCGCTGCTGGGCACGGTGGCCGCGCTGGGCTACTGGCTGCTGATGCGGAACCTGGCGCAGGGCGAGCCCGCACCGCCGGTGGCCTCGGCCCCGGTCGCGGTGGCCGCCGTCCCGGCTCCGGCCCCCGCCGCCGTCGACCTCTAGGACCGTCCGCCCGTGGCCGGAGGGCCCCCCCCCGGGGGGGGGGCCGTACGGCGCGCCGCGGGCGGGGGGGCGGGGGGCGGTGGTTGTATGGGGGCAGGGGGGTAGGGGGGGGCCCGCCCGCGTCGC
>NZ_JBHYVA010000945.1:0-2493 GCF_042750055.1 Streptomyces sp. NPDC059456 | reverse complement strand
CCCTTGACGGGCCGGCACGGCACGGAAGGACAGTGGACTGGCGGGACGCCCCCGGACCCACACCGACACCGCCCCACCCCACTCCAGACCAAAGCGGCGCCTAAGCCGGATCCGGTGAGCCGGATCCGGTGAGCCGGATCCGACTACCCGGATCCGCCCACCCCGTCGGCCTCAGCCCGCGATCGCCTCGTACAGCGAGAACGCGGCCAGTGCCGCCATCACGCATGCCGCGACCTTCGTGATCAGGCGCAGCGGTACGTACCTCATGAGGGTCTTGCCGCCCAGGATGCCGATGCCCGCGACGGCCCAGAGGGCGAGGACGGCGCCGATGCCGACCGAGAAGGGGTTGTCGTACCGTGCGGCGAGGTTTGCGGTCATGATCTGGGTCAGGTCGCCGAATTCGGCGACCAGGATCAGCATGAATCCGGCCCCGGAGACCTTCCAGAAGGACTGGTCGGCGGGTGCCTTGGCCTCCTCGTCGTCGTCGCTCTTCTTCAGGAGCAGCATGGCCGCGCCCGCGAGGAAGAGGACGCCGACGACGGCTTGGACGAGCCGGTGCGGGAGGAGGGTGAGGACGCTGCCTGCGGCGATGGCGAGTGCGACGTGTACGGCGAAGGCGGCGGCGACGCCGGCGAAGACGTACGAGGCGCGGTAGCGGGTGCCGAGCATCAGGCCGGCGAGGGCGGTCTTGTCGGGGAGTTCGGCGAGGAAGACGACTCCGAACGCGATCGCCGTGACGGTGATGCTGAAGGTGCTGCTGAACACGGGGGAGGGACCTCAATCGGACGGGCAGGACGCCATCGGTACCGAGAGACCTGGGGTGTTTCAGGGGTCGCTTCGGCTCGGCGGCGCCCTGGAGTGGAACAGGACACTGCGGCCGAAGGTCTCGCTGGCCGGCCGTTGTGTGCGGCTTGCCTCCGGGCGCCGGCTGGGGTGACCCAGCAGTATGTCGACGGTCCGGCGAAGAGCTACTCCCCTTCTGCACTGTCCAGGGTACGCGACGGGCGCACCGGCTTGGAATGGGCCTTTGGTCCCGTCGCGGTTCGGGCTCGTGCACGCCCTGGCGCCGGGGCCGTCACGTCCCGTACCGCTCCCGCGTTGCGGCCATACGCCCACCCTCCATTCGGACTCACAACTTCCGTTTAGTTTACGGAAGTTGGCCGCACACGCCTGACGTGCTCATGTCGTAATCCTGTAACCTTGCGCCCGCCGCCACGCAATCTGGCGCCGCCACCATGGCCGCGCCCCTCCGGGGCTGACCGGCCACAATCCCCCCGCATCCAGGGAGCCCCCTCATGTCCCTCATACCTGCTGTCTACGCGCGTCGAGTTGGCGTGATCGCGTCAGCGGCTACGCTCGCCGCCCTCACCGCCCTCGTGAACGCGCCCCTCGCCCAGGCCTCCCCGCCCGCTCCCATCAGCGCCGCGGCCGCCCGCTCGTACCTCGCCACGGTCACCCCGAAGACCGAGGGCTCGCTCAGCGGCTACAGCCGCAGCCTCTTCCCGCACTGGATCACCGTCTCCGGCAGCTGCAACACGCGCGAGACCGTCCTGAAGCGCGACGGCGTCGGCGTCACCACCGACTCCTCCTGCGCCGCCGTGAGCGGCAGCTGGTACTCCGAGTACGACGGCGCCACCTGGACCAACGCGGCCGACCTCGACATCGACCACGTCGTACCGCTCGCCGAGGCCTGGCGCTCGGGAGCCGCCTCCTGGACCACCGCCAAGCGCCAGCAGTTCGCCAACGACCTCACCCGCCCGCAGCTCATCGCGGTCACCGACAACGTCAACCAGGCCAAGGGCGACCAGGACCCGGGCAAGTGGCTGCCGTCGCGGACCGCCTACCGCTGCACGTACGCCCGGATGTGGGTCGACGTGAAGCAGTACTGGGGCCTGAGCATGGACTCCGGCGAGAAGACGGCCCTGGTCAACATCCTCAACGGCTGCTGACCGGTCGCCCTGCCGTTCACCCGGCCTCTCCCCCGCCAGGGGGAGGCCACGCTCCCCTTCCCCGTCGTACCGTGATCCAAGGGGCGATGGAGGAGGGGGAGTTGCATGGCCGGACTGCGTCTGGGGCCACTGCTGCGCCATGTCGACTGGGACACGGGCGATTCGGCCACGATATGGGTCGAGGCCGACCGGCCGTGCACGGCCGAAGTGCGGTGCGCCGACGGGGCCGGCGGCAGCGTGCGCACCTTCCAGGTCGCCGGCCACCACTACGCGCTGATACCGGTGTCGGGCCTGGCCCCGGGGAGCACCACGGCGTACGAGGTGCTGCTCGACGGCGTGCGCGTGTGGCCGCCGGCGGACTCGGCGTTCCCGGCGAGCACGATCAGCACGCCCGCGGTCGCGGCGGCCGGGCGGGCGGCTCCGGGTCTGCGGGTGACGTTCGGGTCGTGGGGGGGGGGGGGGGGGGCGGGGCGGCCGGGGGGGGGGGGGGGGGCGGGGGGCGGGGGAACTCGTGCCGCTGGTACAAGAACAAACAGACCACACA
>NZ_JBHYVA010000944.1:0-2495 GCF_042750055.1 Streptomyces sp. NPDC059456 | reverse complement strand
CGGGGGGCCGCACCGGTCCACCCCCCGACCGTCGAGGACACCCGGAATAACCCGCGCGCCGACCCCCCGGGGGCGGCGCCCCGGGCCGCCGCCGCGAAGGCGGCCGAGAAGGCGGAGAAGAAGGAGCGCGAGCGGCAGGAGCGCGAGCAGCGCGACCGGGCCCGCGCCGCGCTGAAGGCGGCCCGCAAGGCCGCGGCGGCCGCAGCGGCGGCTCCGGCGGCCTCGGCGGCCGAGGCCCCGGCCCCTGTCGCCGTCCCCGGCAGGACCTCGCCGGTCGCGGCGCCGCTCACCGACGTCATGTCCCGCCGGACCATCGCCATGGCGATAGCCGGCGTGGTCGTCGTGCTCGCCGTCATCGGTTCGCTGATCGCCTACGCGTTCAGCGGGGACGACACCGACGCCAAGAAGGAGCAGGGCAAGGGCGGTCCGGGCGCGAAGGTGTCCGGCAGCCCCGACCCTGGTGCGTCCGCCAAGACCGGCGGGACCAATGCCACCGCGGGCAAGGGCACCGGTACGGGCAGCGGTACGGGCACGGGCAGCGCGAACGGCGGCACCCAGCCCAGCCAGGGGCAGTCCCCGGCCGGGCAGCAGACCCAGGGGCAGACCCAGGGGCAGACCCAGGGACAGAGCCAGGGCCAGGGCTCCACCACGGGCGGTCCGGGAGCCGCCATCCCCGACGGCTACGCGAAGGTGACGGACCCCGGGTTCCACTTCTCGATGGTGATGCCCTCGGGCTTCAAGGTGACGGGCATAGCCGGCGAGAACTCCGGCGCGATATACAGCCGCGACGGCGGCTTCCCGCGCATACAGGTCGACCACACCAACAGCCCCGGCAGCGACGCCCGCGCCGCGTGGGCGGCGGCGGTCGCCGGAGTGGCGAGCTCCAGCACGAACTACAGGACGATCCGGATCGACCCGACGGAGTACAACAACTACCCGACGGTCGCCGACTGGGAGTTCGAGCGGGTGCAGAACGGCATCAAGGTCCGGGTGCTCAACCGCGGCTTCAAGGTGGACGGGAAGAACGGCTACGCCATCATGATCAGCTGCGCGGCGGACCAGTGGGACGGCCCGGAGTGCACGACGATGCGCAACACGGCGTTCCAGACCTTCCAGCCGCTGGCCTGACGGCCCGACGGCCCGACGGTCCTTCAGTCCGACGGACCGGCACCCCGATGACCCCGCCGGGGTGACGAGCCTTCCCGGGCCCGGGACGCGGGCGCCCTGCGCGACGTATCGTGGCAGTGGGGCCATGGGGGACGTGCGCCCCGGCACTCGGGGGAGGCGAAGTGGAGGACTACGCGGGCCGGATCCTGGCCGGCCGCTACCGTCTGCCGCTGCCGCCGTCGGACGAGTACGAGCTGGTCGAGACCCGCGCCTTCGACACGCGCAGCGGACAGGAAGTCCTGGTACGGCAGGTGCCGTTGCCGGAGGTCGTGGACGCAGAGCTGCTCGACGAACCGCTCGGGCAGGCGGTCCGGCCGGCCGGGCGCCGCTCGACGGGGGACCTTCCGGCCGTGCGCCGCGCCATCGCCGCCGCGCAGGCGGCCGCGTCCGTGCCGGACCATCCGCGGCTGGACCAGGTCTTCGACGTGTTCGCCGAGGGCGGTTCGCTGTGGATAGCCAGCGAGTTGGTGCCGGCGCGCCCGCTGGCGGCGCTGATCGCCGAAGAACCGCTGAGCCCGTACCGGGCGGCGGAGGTCGCCGCCGACGTACTGACCGCGCTGCGGGTGCTGCACGCGCACGGCTGGACGCACCGGAACATCACGGCCCGGACCGTGCTGATATGCGATGACGGGCGGGTGGTCCTGACGGGGCTGGCCGCGGGCGCCGCGGAAGACGCCCTCTGCGGCTACGACCCGGTCCCCCCGGAGTCCGCTCGGACCCCGGGCGGGGACGCCCCGGGCGGTGGACCGGCCGGCGGCGCGCCGCCCGCCGGGCCGGAGCTCGGCGGTGCCGGGTACCCGGGTGGCGGTTCGCTCCCGGGTACGTCGTCCGGAGCCGGACCGGCTCCGGGTGCGGGTGCGGGTGCGGGCGGTGCGGGGGGTGCCTTACGGGGACGGGGACCGCAGGTCGGTGAGCGGGCCGGGTCGGACGGTGCTCCGGGCGCGGGGCACGGTCCGGGCGGGGTGCCGAGCGGAGGTCCCGGCGCGGGCGGGTACGCGCCGCTCGTGGCGCCCGGGTACGACACCGGACCGCGGTACTCCGACCACATCACCCCGGAGGCGGCGGGGGAGCGCCCCGAGCTCAAGGCCGCCGCCCGGGCCGGGGCCATCGCCGCCTACCGGGCGGGGGCGCAGGCGGCCGCCGCGCGGGTCACGGAACAGCGCAAGGGCGGCTCCGAGCCGGAGCCGGAGCCCGAGTCCGCGCCGGAGCCGAGGCCGCAGGGGTCGAACCTCCCGCAGGGGTACGCGTATCCGTACGGGGGTCCGGAGAGCGGCGCGAACGCGCCCTGGCACGGGGCCGCGCCGCGCCGTCTGCCCGCGCTGCCGGCC
>NZ_JBHYVA010000943.1:0-2502 GCF_042750055.1 Streptomyces sp. NPDC059456 | reverse complement strand
CGGGCCGCCGCCCCCGCCCCCCTCCGCCCCCGCCCGCGCCCGCGCGCGGCGCGCCCGCAGGCCGCGCCCTCTCCCGCGCCCGCCCGCCCCCCGCCCAGCGTTGACCGGACCCCCGCCCGCCCACAGGTCCACGCGGGCAGACCTCCGGGCAGCCGGAACGGGCCCCTCTGCCGGGTGCCCCCCGGGGCTGCCCTTCCGGGCAACGACGGTGTACCCGCCGGGGTACCGAGGGACGTTTCGGCGGGCGCACGCGCGCGTCAAGGTGGGGTGTCCTGTCTCGTACCGGAGGAGAGCAGAGCATGCCGTCCTATCTGTCGCCCGGCGTCTACGTCGAGGAGGTGGCCAGCGGATCGCGCCCCATCGAGGGAGTGGGCACGTCGGTGGCCGCCTTCGTCGGTCTGGCGCCGACCGGCCCCCTGAACGAGCCGACGCTGGTGACCAACTGGACCCAGTACGTGGCAGCCTTCGGCGACTTCACCGACGGCTACTACCTCGCGCACTCCGTCTACGGGTTCTTCAACAACGGCGGTTCGGCTGCGTACGTGGTGCGCGTCGGCGGCTCCGCCGAGGACGCCGCCGGCGGCCGGGTGCGGGCGGCCGCGCCCGCCGCGGTCACCGCCGGTGCCACCCCGGCCGCGCTGCCCGCCGCCGAGCCCCGCCGGCTCGGCACCTTCGCCGTGGCCGCCACCGCGGAGAGCCGCGGCGCAACGCTGTCCGTCGAGGTCGCCGACGCGGAGGGCGAGGGGCCCGCCGAGCGCTTCAAGCTGATCGTCAAGGACGGCGACAAGCCGGTCGAGACCTTCGACGTGACCGCGAAGAAGGGCAGCCGGTCCTACGTCGTCACGCAGGTCAAGGAGCGCTCCGCGCTGATCACCGTGACCGAGGCCGCGCCGTCCGCGCAGCTGGCCCGTCCGGAGAACCAGACCGTGGCGCTGCCGGCGCCGCCGTCCGCGCCCGTCGAGGCCGCCACGGCGGTGGAGGGCGCCGAGGGCTCCCACCCCGGCCCCGCGCAGTACCTCGGCGACTCCGCGGACCGTACGGGCTTCGGCGGCCTGGAGGCCGTCGACGAGATCTCCATGGTCGCCGTGCCCGACCTGATGGCCGCCTACCAGCGCGGCGCGATCGACCTGGAGGCCGTCAAGGCCGTCCAGCTCGGTCTGATCGCGCACTGCGAGCTGATGGGTGACCGGGTCGCGATCATCGACCCGCCGCCCGGCCTGAACGCCCGTGACATCCGGGTGTGGCGCCAGGAGACGGCCAACTACGACTCCAAGTACGCGGCCCTCTACTACCCCTGGATCAAGTCCTTCGACCCGGCGACCGGGCAGTCGCGCCTGATCCCGCCGAGCGGCCACGTGGCCGGCATCTGGGCCCGCAACGACAGCGAGCGCGGTGTGCACAAGGCCCCCGCCAACGAGGTGGTCCGCGGCGCCGTCGACCTCGAACTCCAGATCACCCGCGGCGAGCAGGACCTGCTCAACCCGATCGGCGTGAACTGTATCCGGGCCTTCCCCGGCCGCGGCATCCGCATCTGGGGCGCCCGCACCCTCTCCTCCGACCCGGCCTGGCGCTACCTGAACATCCGCCGGTACTTCAACTACCTGGAGGAGTCGATCCTGATCGGCACCCAGTGGGTGGTGTTCGAGCCGAACGACCACAACCTGTGGGCGCGCATCCGCCGCAACGTCTCCGCGTTCCTGGTCAACGAGTGGCGCAGCGGTGCCCTGTTCGGGCAGAGCCCCGACCAGGCGTACTACGTCAAGTGCGACGAGGAGACGAACCCGGCGGAGTCGGTCGACCTCGGGCGGGTCATCTGCGAGATCGGCATCGCACCGGTCAAGCCCGCCGAGTTCGTGATCTTCCGGCTGGCGCAGTTCTCCAGCGGCAACGGGGAGCTGGAGGAGTAACCGGGCGCGGAGCCCGCCTCCGCCCCCGTCGCCTCCCCGTGCCCCTCCCCCTCCTCAGAAGGACAGCGAACACATGAGTCTCCAGCCGGGTGACGCCCTCACGTCACACAACTTCGGCCTCCAGATCGACGGGGTGATGGTCGAGTACCTCGCCGAGGTCAGCGGTCTGGTCCTCGAACAGGACGTCATCACCTACATGCAGAACAGTGCGCAGGGCCGGCCCGAGGTCGCGCTGCTGCCGGGCGTGCAGAAGAACGGCCAGTGCACGGTCGTGCGCGGCATGACCCAGTCGGCCTCGTTCACGCAGTGGATCAACGACTCGATCCGCGGCCAGATGAGCACCGCCCGCAAGAACGCCTCCATCATCATGATGGACTTCCAGGACAACCCGGTGAAGCGCTACAACCTGCGCAACGCCTGGTGCAGCAAGATCGAGACGAGCACGGTGAAGGCCGGTGAGGCGTCGGCGCTCACCGAGTCCGTCACCATCGTGTTCGAAGAACTGGTCATCGAATAATGCGGCGTTCGGCTGCCAAGGCCCCGGTCCCGACGGCACCCCAGACCGCGGCGGCGGGGGGGGGGATGCCCCAGTGCG
>NZ_JBHYVA010000942.1:0-2505 GCF_042750055.1 Streptomyces sp. NPDC059456 | reverse complement strand
CGCGCGGCGCGCGCGCCCCCGCGGCCGCCCCCCCCGCCCCCCCCCCCCCGCCCGGGTCGCCGCGCCCGACGACGGGGACGCGCAGGTGCGGATCGACGTGCCGTCCGGCCGGGTCACCGCGACCGTGCACCGCAGCGGGGGCCGCACCACCGGCGTCGCCTTCCGCAACGTCCCGGCCCGGGTCAGCGCCCGCAAGGTGCCGGTGGCGACCACCCTCGGCATGGCGGAGGTCGACCTCGCGCACGCCGGCGCCTGCTACGCCTCCGTCGCCGCCCGCGACCTCGGCCTGGAGGTCTCCCGGGCCGCGCTGCCCGAACTCGTCCGCGCCGGGCAGGAGATCAGGGCCGCGCTGGCCTCGCACCCCGGCACCTGGCACCCCGGCGGGCCGCTGCTCTCCGGCGTCTACGGGGTGATCCTCCACGAGGAGCTGCCCGACACGCCCTTCGGGCCGCACCAGCGCAACGTCACCGTGTTCGCCGACGGGCAGATCGACCGCTCGCCCTGCGGCTCCGGCACCTCGGCCCGGCTGGCACTGCTCGTCGAGGACGGACGGCTCGGGCCGGGCGAAGACCTGCTCCACGAGTCGGTGGTGGGCACCGTCTTCACGGGCCGCGCCCTGCCGGGGCCCTCCCCGGACGGGCTCGTCACGGAGGTCACCGGAACGGCGTACCGCACCGGCGAGCACACCTTCGTACGCGACCCGCAGGACGCCCTCGGCGCCGGGTTCCTCCTGTGATCGCGCAGTTCACCGCGGAGGAGACCGCCGCACTGCTCACCCCGGCCGGGGCCGCCGACGCGCTGGCCGACGCCCTGCGGGCCGGGCTGGACCCGGAGGGCTGCCCGCAGCGCACCGCCCTGCCGGTGCCGGGCGGCGAACTGCTGCTGATGCCGGCCGCGACGGGCGCCCACGCCGGGGTGAAGATCGCCGGGGTGGCACCGGGCAACGCGGCCCTCGGCCTGCCCCGGATCACCGGCTCCTACCTGCTGCTGGACGGGCCGACGCTGCGCCCCCTGGCCCTGTTCGACGGGGCGGCGCTGACCGCGCTGCGCACCCCGGCGGTCTCGGCGCTCGCCCTGCGGTACCTGGCCCCGGCGGGCCGGGCCCTGCGGCTGGTGCTCTTCGGGGCCGGCCCGCAGGCTTACGGGCACCTCGAAGCGGTCCGGGCCGTACGGGAGTTGGCCCGGGCCGTGGTGGTGGCCCGCAGTCCCGCGGCCGGGGAGCGGCTGGCCGCGCACGCCCGCGCCCTGGGGGTCCCGGCCCGTACGGGCACGCCGGCGGACGTGGCGGACGCGGACCTGGTGCTCTGCTGCACCACGGCCCGCGAACCCCTCTTCGACGGGCGGCTGGTGGCGTCGGGCGCGACGGTCGTGGCCGTCGGCTCGCACGAGCCGGACGCCCGGGAGACCGACACGGCCCTGGTGCGGCGGGCGGCGGTGTACGTGGAGTCGCGGGCGGCGGCGCTGCGCGAGGCCGGGGACCTGCTGGTGCCGGAGGCGGAAGGGGCCATCGGGCCCGGTCATATCAGCGGCACCCTGGCCGACCTGGTGGCGGGCCGGATGCCGGCGGCCGCGGCGGCGGGTTGTCCACAGCTCTTCAATAGCGTGGGCATGGCCTGGGAAGATCTTGCCGTGGCGGTGGCGATGTTTCGCGCCCCGGGAGCGCCATCGCTCGGGGGATAAGCGCAACGTGACATTGTACGCTGTTCCTCTGCACTCGGTGGTGCACGGCCGGTTCGGAGGAAGAGCAATGGGTGACCTGAAGCAGCACAGTCTCATCAAGGCCCAGGAACGGCTCCGCGACCAGGTCGGCCACGCCCTCCGGGCAGCCCTGATAGCGGGAGAACTGCGCCCCGGCAGCGTCTACTCGGCGCCCGGCCTGGCCGCCGAACTCGGGGTCTCCGCCACCCCGGTCCGCGAGGCGATGCTCGACCTGGCCCGCGAGGGCCTGGTGGAACCCGTCCGCAACAAGGGCTTTCGGATCACCGAGGTCAGCGAGCGCGACCTGGACCAGTACACCGAACTGCGCACGATGATCGAGGTGCCGACCATCGGCCGGATCACGAAGATCGCCACAACCGAACAGCTGGAGGCCCTGCGGCCCGTCGCGGAGGAGATCGTCACCAGCGCCCGCGAGCACAACCTCATCGGCTACCTGGAGGCGGACCGCCGCTTCCACCTCTCCCTGCTCGCCCTGGCCGGCAACGACCGGCTGGTCGAAACGGTCGGCGACCTGCGCAAGCGCTCGCGGCTGTACGGGCTGACGGGCCTGGACGAGGCCGGGAAGCTGGTCTCCTCCGCCGAGGAGCACATCGAGCTGCTGGACCTGATGATCGCCGGCGACGCGGAGGCGGCGGAGGCCTGCATGGTCCGCCACCTGGGCCACGTCCGCTCGCTGTGGGCCCAGGGCCGGGACGAGCCCGTGGGCCGCACCCCGGGAGGCCTGGGGTCGGGCCTCTGAGTCCTCGAGCGGGCCGTCCGGATGCGGACGGCCCGGTGGTGCAGTCG
>NZ_JBHYVA010000941.1:0-2515 GCF_042750055.1 Streptomyces sp. NPDC059456 | reverse complement strand
CGTCAGCGGGGTCTACGCGACCGGACCGGGGACGCCGAGCCCGCCGGTCCGGCGGATGCCGGACCTGGGCCGGGCGGCGGGCGACGGGACGGTGGCGCGCGGCGTCGAGGCGCAGCGGCAGCGGCAGCGGCACCGGCACCGGCGCGGCCCGGGGTGCGGGCACGGGGAGACGGCCGTCCGGCGCCGGGAGGCCGTGCACCACGACCACGAGGGTGCGGACGACGGCCGGTCGGCGTCGGCGCCCGGCCTCCTCGCATCCGCGCCGGCCGCGCCGAGCAGTCCGCTCCCCGATCCCCTCCTCGGCAAGGCGAAGGCGTTCCACCGCAACGACGGGCTGGGTGCCGGGCGGGTCCACGACAATCCGATGGCGCAGCGCGCGACCGCGGCGCCGGGCGCCCACGCGGTGACGGCCGGCAGCCACATCCTGCTCGGCCCCGAGGCCGTCGGGAACACCGGGATCCTCGCGCACGAGGCCGGCCACCTCGACAAGAACCTGCGGGGCGTCCGCGAGACGGGCCACGACAACGGCGGGGGCGTGGCCGTGACCGATCCCGGGCAGGGCTCCGAGCGCGCGGCGGACACCGACAGCGCCGCCTTCGTGGCCGGACACGGCACCGCCCCGTCCGTCGCCCGGCGGGCGGCCGTCGAGCAGGGCACGGTGGCCGACGGCGCCCCGGCCGTCCGGCGCACGCTCCGGGAGTTCGAGCCCTGCGGCACCTTCACGGACGCCGTCGACGGGCAGGAGGGGCGCCGGCGCAGCACCGACGGCGCGGACGGCATCCGCACCTCGGCCCGGCTCGGCGTCCCCGCGGGGGCCGCACCGCGCCACGGCATCATGACCGCCAACGGCACGCGGGCGCCGCGGACCTGACCTGCCGACGGCCCGGCCCGCACGCCCGGGCAATCCGAGGGGCCCCCGGGGCAACGCACCCTGCCCCTGTGGCTCCTGACCGGCGGCGGGCGCGCGGTTAGCGTGCCGGGGGTGAGCCTATGGACTTCCCTGGAACCCGCCTCCGTCACCGTCGACCCCGGCGGCAGCACGCGCGTGCGCCTGCGCGTGCGCAACACCGGTGACGTGGTGGACGAATACCGTTTCGAGCCCGTCGGCGACGTGGCGCCCTGGACGACGGTCGAGCCGGTGACCTTGCGGCTGTATCCGGGCACGACCGGGACGGTCGAGCTGACGTTCGCGCCGCCCCGGACCCCGGACGCGGTCGCGGGGCCGAACCCGTACGCGGTGCGGATCACGCCGACCGAGCATCCCGAGGCCGTGACGGTTCCGGAGGGGAACCTGACGATCACCCCGTTCGCCGAGGTGCGCGCGGAACTCGTGCCGCCGACCGTCAAGGGCCGCTTCCGCGGACGCCCGAAGCTGGCGGTCGACAACCTCGGCAACACCAAGGTGACGGCGTCCGTCACGGGCAGCGACAACGGGGACCACCTGGCCTACGAGATCCGGCCGGGGAACGTCCAGATCGAGCCGGGCCGCGCGGCGTTCGTGGACGCGACCCTGCGGTCCCGGCAGATCATCTGGTTCGGCTCGAAGGAGGAGCGGCCCTACACCCTCACGGTGCGCCGCTCCGGCACCGAGCCGCTGGAGGTCGAGGGGACGTACGTCCAGCGCGGGTTCCTGCCCCGGTGGCTCGCGACGTTCTTCGGGCTGTTCGTCGCGCTGGCGGTGGCGTTCGTGATGATCTGGATCGCCTACAAGCCGCAGGTCCGCAGCGCGGCCACCGAGCAGACGGAGCAGGCGGGAGCGGTCCTGCCCAACAGCCCGTCCCCCTCGCCGCTGGCCTCGCCGCCGCCGAAGCCCGAGCCCGAGCCCGAGCCGTCGAAGTCCGAGAAGCCCAAGGACGACGGCGGCGGGGGCGGGCAGTCCCAGAAGCCCGCCGCACCGCCGCCCGTCGTGCCGGCCGAGAAGGTCCTGCTGCGCAACGCCGCCACCCGCATGTGCGCGGACCTGCCGGGCAATGACAAGGGCCGGATCAACCTGGCCGTCCAGCAGGCCGGCTGCGTGGGCGCCGAGTCGGACAACCAGCTCTGGAACCTCGAGGTCAAGTACCCCAAGCTCGGTCCCGGGGGCCAGCCGCTCTTCCAGATCCGCAACGTCAAGGACCAGTTCTGCATGGACCTCGGCGAGTACGGCGGCCGCCCCGTCGGCACCGGCATCGGCGAGTTCCACTGTGACGGCACCACGGCGGACAACCAGCTGTGGTGGATCGACAAGCAGGACAGCGGCGACTACTGGATCCGCAACTACGCCAGCAACAACAAGTGCCTGAACGTCAACGGCGGGGCGAACGTCGACGACAAGCTGAACATCTCCGACTGCACCAACACCGGCAACCAGGAGTGGAAGATCGTCCATCCCAAGACCGGCTGACGACGCGCGCGCAACCCCGGCCCGGGGGGGCGGGGGGGGGGGCCCCCCCGCGGGGGCCCCCCCCCCCCCCCCCCCCCCCCCCCCCCCCCCCGAGCGGGGCTCCCGCGCCCGCGGGGGGTTTCGGGGGGTGAG
>NZ_JBHYVA010000940.1:0-2527 GCF_042750055.1 Streptomyces sp. NPDC059456 | reverse complement strand
GCACCTGATGGCTCGTTTCCGGGCCAGTCAACCGAGAGCACCTCCCGCGCGTCGAACCGCCGGCGCTGTTCTCCCCCTCAGGGGTACCGGGATTCCCACGGGCGGGTGACGGCCGGCGCACGGCTGGGCCGCCACCGTGCCGGATGGTGTAAAGGGTCAGCGGGCGGCCCCCTCGGCGGACTTCAGGGCCGCCGCGATGCCCTTGGCGAGGGTGTACGGATCCCCCTGGGGGCCGCTCGCCCCGCTCGGATGACGGGTGGTGCGCCGGGCCCAGTCCTCCTCGAAGGCGTGCCAGTCGATCTCCCGCGGCGCCGCCCGCTTCACCAGCGACTCCTCCAGCGTCTCGAAGTAGGCCGCCCACCGGGGTGCGTACAACCCGCCGATCAGCCCGCTCCATTCGCGGTTCGCGTAGTCGTGCAGGAATCCGCCCTCGCTGGTGCTGCGCCGGCCCCACACGCTCAGGATCGAACGGACGTCGTACTCGTAGCGGTCCTTCTCGGCCTCGTCCGCACCCCAGGAGCGGGCCGCGGAGATCCAGTCGCCGAACAGGAAGTTCGGGTCCGAGCCGGTCACGGCGTCCAACTGCCTTTCACCGTCTTGCCATTGGCCGGTCAGCTTGCGGAACTTCTCCAGGTCCTTGGCCTCGTAGGCCGCCTTGATCTGCGGCAGCAGCACCCGCGAGTGGTTGGCGAGGGCCTGCCGTGCGGTGTCGACCAGGTCGAAGCGGTACGCGCTGGAACCGCGCAGCCTCGGATCCACCTTCAGCAGGTGGTCCAGCGCCCGGCGCACCCCGGCGGCCGGATACCGCATCGACTTGGGGCTCCAGTACGCCGCGCCCGCCGCGGTCAGGCTCGGCCGGGCGGTGAACAGGCTGTCCTGGGACTCCGACCACAGGCCCGACGAGGTGCTGTACGGGCCCGTGCGCAGCTCCTCCCAGGCAGCCGCCGCCTCCTTGTCGGGCCGCCCGTACCGGCGGGCCGCGAAACCGGCGAACCACGTGCGCTGGTCGACCGGGCCGGGCTCCCAGGCCAGATCGGTGAACAGGTCGAAGGCCGCCGGATTGGTGCCGGTGGCCTCCGGCAGGTACGCGATGCCCTTCAGCGCACTGTTCGACTTGGCCCGCCAGGAGCCGAACCGGTCGATCCACACGGAGGTGTTCGCCCCGATCGTGGTGTGCCCGCCGAAGTTGTAGATCGTCCCCATCGCGTACGGGACGCCGCCCCAGCGCGTCTCGCGGTCCAGCCGGTTGTACCGGTCGGAGAGCCCGTCCAGGATCAGCAGCTTCGAGGTGTCCACCCCGGCGAGCAGCTCCGGCTTCGGACTGTCCTGCCAGCCCAGCACCGCCCACGTCGCGCCCGGGTGCGCCGCGTGCAGAGCCGACTGGACGGCGCGGGCGGCCGCCTTCACGTCGACGCCGCCGGCCGTCCCGCCCTCGTGCAGCGGGCTCATCCGGTACATCGCGCTGTCCCCGAACACGGCGCGCTGCTCCGCGTAGTACGCGGCGGCGAGCTTCCCGAAGACCGGGGTGGACGGGTCCAGCCAGTCGGGCCGGTCGAAGCCCGCCCAGTCGCCCTGCGCCACGGTCAGCGCGCCCGGGTTGCGGGCGGCGAACCCCGGCGGGACCGTGCCGAAGTACCCGGGCAGCACCGGGGTCATCCCGAGCCCGCGCAGCTGCTCGGCGATCCGTCCGCCCAGCTCGGCGCGCTGCTCCAGGAGGCGCTCGGAGACCGGGCCGCCGAATCCGCTCAGGTTCTGCAGCAGCCACCAGCTCTGGTGTCCGGGGCCGGGGATCCATTCGCGCAGCTCGGCGGCGGAGTAGCCGAAGCCCTGGAGGGCCCGGTAGTAGGGGTACTCGGCGCCGGCCTGGACGAACACCTCGTTGATGCCGTGCAGGGCGAGCAGGTCGATCTGCCGCTGGTGCTGTTCGAAGGTGCGGTACGCGCCCGAGTAGCCGTCGTCGGTGTCGTTGAGGGCGTAGCGGTGCGGGACGAGCGCGTTGCGGGTGACCGGCGCGGGGACCGCGGGCAGCCGCGCGGGCAGCATCCCGGTGCTGTCGCCGGGCCAGCCGATGTCGGCCCCGGCGACGTGCTGGAGGTACCAGCCGACGCCGGTCAGCAGGGTGGCCCCGGTCGATCCGCGCACGGTGATCGCGCCCGCCGTCCCGGACACGGTGAACCGGTCGCCCCCGGCGCCGGCCGGTTCGGGCACGAGGGTGAACTGGGCGGCGTGGCGCGGCAGCAGCCGCTCCAGCGCGGCCCGTGCGGGACCGGCGTCGAAGGCCCGGGGCCCGGCCGCGCCGAACGGGCCGGGGGAGTCCGGCCGCGCCGCCGTCCCGCGCGGGCCGCCGTGTACGGGCGCCGATGCGCCTACCGCGCCGGCCGCGCCGACCGCGCCGACCGCAGCGGGCAGGCCCCGCGGGCCGTCCGGTACCGGGGCGGGCGCGCGGCCCCGTACGCCGGGGGCGCCGCGCCCCGCGGGCCCCCCGGGGGGGGCGGCGGGCGGGCCCCCCCCCCCGGGGCGGGCCCCC
>NZ_JBHYVA010000939.1:0-2539 GCF_042750055.1 Streptomyces sp. NPDC059456 | reverse complement strand
GCGGCAGGCACACCGCGGGCAGCAGCGTCTCGAAGTCGGCGAACATCCCGGCCATGACACCGTCGTCGCCGTACATCCACTGCGCCGTCGCCCCCAGCCCGCGGTCGCCGAACGCGGGCTCCCGGGCGTCCTCGTACCAGCCGGCATCGGCGAGCCAGGAGCCGTCGAAGGCCAGCCAGCGGCGCAGGCTCGGCGGCAGGGGCCTGCCGCCGGGCAGCCTCAGCCGGTCGATCACCTCCGGTGCGAGCGGCACCGGTTCGGACAGGTCCGGCGCGTCCGACGTGGGCCACCCCTGCCGTCCGACCCGGTCGATCACCCGGTCGATCAGCGCGGCCCCGTGCATGTCCTCGTTCACGCGGTGCAGAGTGCCACACGGCACCGACAGAGCAGGGTCCGGGCGGCTTCCACCGCGGTCCGCCCCACGGCCGGGAGGCCCGCCCGGGTCCACGGGCCGGTGGCCGCCCGGAGGCCCCGTACGCCGTCCAGGCCGGTCGGCAGCTCCCGGGCGGGCGCGACCGAGGTCACCGCGTGCCGGGCCCAGCGCGTGGTGAGCCCGTTGACGGCCCGTATCGTCGCGATCTTGATGGCGGGGGGGGCGTGGTGGGACGCCGCCGGGCCGGTCGACGTCCGCGGCCCGGCGGCGCCGGTCTCATGGCCGGTCGGCGGCCCGCCGGCCGGAGGTCACCGGCCGGCCAGACCCCGGTCGACGGCCGTCATCAGCTCACCGTCGGCGGTGTCCGCGTCCAGCGACCAGAACATCGCGCCGCCCAGGCCGTTCGCGCGGATGTACTCCGCCTTGGTCCGCAGCACCCGGGGGTCGTCGTACGTCCACAACGTGCTGCCGTCGAACAGCCAGGCGTGGCCGTTCCGGCGGTCGCGGTAGACCCGGTACGCACCCGAATCGGCGAGCTTCTTCAGTGCCTTGTAGTCCTCGTACCCGGCCGCCCAGGTCGCCGGGGCCGGGCCGGCCGCCGGCTGCCCCATGCCGTCCCCGCCGCCGCTGACGCCGGTCCAGCCCTGCCCGTAGAACGGCATCCCCATCACCAGCTTGTGCGCGGGCGCCCCGCGGCGGCGCCAGGCCTCTACCGTGCCGTCCACGCTGAAGTCGCCGCGGGAGTACAGCGCGGACTGCTGCGCCGTGGTCGGCTCGCCGGAGACGTGGAAGTCGTAGCCCTGGAGGGTGACGAAGTCGAGGTCGCGCATGATGCGGCGGACGTCGAAGCCCGCGTCGATCTTCGCGGGGGCGGTCGGGACGAACGCCGTCAGCTCGTACTTCTCCTTCCGTTTCCGGCTGCGCGCGTACGCGTCGAGCTGGGTGCGGAACTCCTTCACCAGCTCGGCGAAGTTCCGCTTGTCCTCGGGCCGGTACGTGGTGTCCGTGTCACCGGCCGAGCCGGGCCACTCCCAGTCGAGGTCGATCCCGTCGAAGACGCCGGCTGCCGCGCCCGCGCCGCCGCGGGCGCCGTCCTGCGGCAGGTTGCCCTTGATGTAGAGGTCGATGCAGGACTGGACGAGCGCCTTGCGGGAGGCGGGGGTGAGCGCGGCGTCCGAGAAGTGCGTGGACCAGCTCCAACCGCCCAGCGAGAGGAGGACCTTGAGGCCCGGGTGCCTGGCCTTGAGCTCGCGCAGCTGGTTGAAGTTCCCGGCGAGCGGCTGCTCGGCGGTGTCGGCGACCCCGTCGACGGAGTGCGCGGCGTCGAGCGGGCGCGCGTAGTCGGCCCAGGCGTCGGCCTCGCCCGGCACGCTGCCGGTGAAGCACCTGCCCTCGGCGCTGATGTTGCCGAAGGCGTAGTTGATGTGGGTGAGCCTGCCGGCAGTGCCGCTCGTCTCCAGGTCCCGGACCTGGAAGTCCCTTCCGTAGACGCCCCATTGGGTGAAGTACCCGACGCGCTTGTAGGAGCGGTCGTGTCCGCCGTCGGCCTGCGCGGCGGCGGCCGGGGCGAGGGCGGTCAGCAGGGAGAGGGAACAGGCGGCGACGGCCAGCCTGCCGGGCATGCTGCGGCGCATGGGCTTCCTTCGGGGAGGCGGGAGCGGTGCGGGACGCGTGCGCGGTGCATGCCGGAAACTATTGGTCTGGACCACGGTGGTCAAGGGGGCGGGCGGCGGCCTTACGGGAGGCTCCAGTGCCCGACGTCGTCGGCGAGGCCGGTGTTCAGCGCGAACTGGACCGCGGCGAGGGCGGCGCCGTTCGGCAGGCGGAACGTGACGAAGCCGAGCGCCGAGCCGCCGGGGGCGAGGGTGACGGTGTCGGGGAAGACGGGGCCGGCGCCGGTCGGGGTGTTGGAGCCGGTGAACCGCCGCCCGTCGGCGTCCAGCAGGTGCGAGGCCTTCGCGGGGGAGTCCCGGTACGGGGCGGTCCCGGTGTTCTCCAGCCGGAACTGTACGGCCACCAGGCGGCCGGGGGCGAAGGCGGCGGGCTCGGGTGAGGGGCCGGGATCCGCGGGGTCGACGACCCGGGCGAGGGTGACGTCGAGGTGCTGGCCGGGCTCGTTGCCGGAGAGCGCGATCGTCTCGCCGGAGCCGCCCGGACCGCCCAGCA
>NZ_JBHYVA010000938.1:0-2548 GCF_042750055.1 Streptomyces sp. NPDC059456 | reverse complement strand
GACGCACAACTGACGCTGTCATACGCCACCGATCACAAAGCGTCCGATTGGCGCCGACTTCTGGTCAGCGGTCCGGTCCGGACCGGACCGCTCCCCACTCTTGACGCGTGGAGACGATCGAGCGTGAAGACGGGGGCCGGGAGATGGATGTCAGCGGGAGCGTCCCGCCAGCCAAGGAGGGGGAGCCGGAAGCGCCGGCCGACCCCCTCGCGTACGAGGGCGTGTGGCGGTTCACCGTGCCCGCTGTTGAAGAATCCGTTCCGCAGGCCCGCCGGGCCGTCCGCGACCTGCTGGGCCGCCAGGGCGTCCCGGCCGACCGGGACCTCGTGTACTCGCTGCTGCTGATCGTCTCCGAGCTGGTGACGAACTCGGTCCGGCACGCGGCCCTGCTCTCGCCCGAGGTCGCGGTCGAGGTAGCCGTCGGCCGTGCATGGGTACGGGTGGCCGTCGAGGACAACCACCCGTACCGCCCCAAGGCGCTGGAGGCGGATTTCGGCCAGACCGGCGGACGGGGCCTGCTCCTGGTGCGCGAGATCACCCGGGAGTCCGGTGGGGTCTGCGACGTCGAGCACACCTCGACGGGCGGCAAGGTCATCTGGGCGGCCCTGCCGCTCGCCGGACCGGCCGCCGCGCCGACCCCCGCGGTCTGAACGGGGTACGGGCTACCAGCCCGCGGCGTCACCGGTCAGTTCCCGGATCGCGGGCCGGGCCGCGTCCAGCACGGTCATGAACCAGGCGGAGAACGGTGCCTCGGCGTGCCGCTCGGCCAGCTCCCCGGCGGTCACGAACGCGGTGTCGCCGACCTCCTCCGGATCGGGGTCCGGCCGCGACTGCGCGAGTCCCACGAACAGGTGGTTGTACTCCTGCTCCACGAGACCGGACGCGGGGTCCGGGTGGTTGTACCGCACGGTCCCCGCCTCGGCGAGCAGCGACGGCGACAGGCCCAGCTCCTCGTGGGTGCGCCGGGCGGCCGCGGCGAACGGCGACTCCCCGGGGTAGGGGTGGCCACAGCACGTGTTCGACCAGACGCCGGGGGAGTGGTACTTCCCGAGGGCCCGCTGCTGGAGCAGCAGACGGCCCTGCTCGTCGAAGAGGAACACGGAGAAGGCCCGGTGCAGCAGACCGGGCGCCTGATGGGCGGAGAGCTTCTCCGCCGTGCCGATGGTGTTGCCGGACTCATCGACCAGTTCGAGCATGATCGGTTCCTGAGTGCCGGTGCCGGGGGACGCGGTGTTCGCGGCGGTGGCTGGTGTGGTCGGCATACCCATCCTTCGCTTCGGACTTCGGCCTTCAGTCTGCCGTACAAAAGAGGCTTGTCCCCACTTCGGTGATCCGCGCATGTCTGCCCCCGTCGCGTGGTAAGCGACGAGGGGCAGATCACACGGGCGGTCAGATCCCGAAGGGTTCCGGATAGCCGATCGTGCCCTGCGGAACGGGCACGGAGTCGTCCAGCACGAGCGCCATCATCGCCTCGTCGGGGACCTCGAACGGCGCCCGGATGCCGAACCGCGACGCCGGCACGAAGCCGAAGCGCGGGTAGTACGTGGGGTGCCCGAGGACCAGGACCAGCGCCTCCCCGCGCTCCCGCGCCGCCGCGAGCAGCGCCCGTACGACGGCGCTGCCGGCGCCCGAGCGCTGGATCGCGGGATCGGCCGCCACCGGGGCGAGTGCGAGCGCCGGGACCCCGTCGACCTCGCAGCGGGTCAGCAGGGCGTGCGCCGCCACGGACCCGTCGGGTCCCTCGGCCACGTACGAGAGCCCCGGCAGCCATGACGGGTCCGCGCGCAGCGCGTCCACGAGGTCCGCCTCCAGCGGGGTCTCGAACGCCGCCAGGTTGACGGCCCGCACGGCCGCGGTGTCGGCGGGGGTCTCGGGCCGGGCGTGCCAGCCGCCGGTGCGGTGGTGGCCGGTGTCGTGAGCGTCACCCGTGATGTCGGTCAATGTGCGTCCTCGGAGGGTTTCGAAGGCCGGGAAGGCGTGGCGGGAGGCGGGGAAGAGGCGGGCCTCGCCCCGCGGTTTGTGGTAGGTCGGCGTGATCGTCAATGATGGCCGGGCCGGGGCCCGCAGCCCCGGAATATGTGGCTTGCCGGGGAGTAAACGGGTGGTGAAACCCCTCTTCCCTGCATCCGATAGCCTCTGCCGACGTGCCGCCGCCCCCACGAGGCGCCCGTCCCATGTTCGCTTCAAGGAGTGAGTTCGTCTGCCGACCGTCATCCTCACCGGCCTGCCGGTCCCCGGATCACCGCTCACCGACGAGCTGCGCTCCCTCGGCTTCGACGTCCGCCCCGCCGGCGGGCCGCAGGACGCCGCGGCGGTGCTGGCCGGGGTGCCCGCCGACCAGCGGGTCGCCGTCGTCGACAGCGCCTTCGTCGGCCACGTCCACGCGCTGCGCCTCGCCCTGACCGACCCGCGCTTCGACGCCTGCGCCGTGACCGGCGCCTTCGCCGTCCGGCCGGGCGCCCGCGCGGCCCTGGACGAGGCCGCGGCCCTCCCGGCGGACGGCGAGGGCCCGTACGCGGACCGGCTGGCCCCCCCCCTCGAGGCCGCC
>NZ_JBHYVA010000937.1:0-2551 GCF_042750055.1 Streptomyces sp. NPDC059456 | reverse complement strand
GGGCACACCCTCCCCGCCCCCGAACCGGGAGGGGATGCTCCGCCTCAGCGCCTCGATGAAGCTGACGCTTCGTCAACGGGATGCGGCCAATGAATGACAGGCACATGACGAGCCGGTCCGCATGGCCTGAATTCTACCGCCACCCGAGGCTTGATCCTGACGTTCCGCTTCGCGCTCCCCCGTGCCCAAGAGCGCACGCAGCGCGCATGGTTGAGCACGCAACGAACGATTCCGTTCAGCGTCCGGCCGGGCCCCGTGAGACGCACGGACACCCCCGCCCGGTTCCCGCCGACGGCCGGCGGACCGCACGGACAGCCGTGCGACGAAGGCCTCACCCACAGAGCCCCGACAGGGCTGGCCCACCGGGCTACCGGGCGGTAGCGTCGCGGCATGTTCGCTGCCTACGCCGCCCGAATCGACCGTGACCAGCCGCTGAGCGGCCTCGTGCTGGGCGAGCGCCCGGCCCCCGAGGCCCGCCCCGGCTGGGTGACCGTGAACGTCAAGGCCGCCTCCCTCAACCACCACGACCTGTGGTCGCTGCGCGGAGTCGGCCTCGGCGAGGACAAACTCCCGATGATCCTCGGCTGTGACGCCGCCGGCATCGACCAGGACGGCAACGAGGTCGTCCTGCACTCCGTGATCGGCCAGAGCGGCCACGGCGTCGGCCCCGACGAGCCGCGGTCGATCCTGACCGAGCGGTACCAGGGCACGTTCGCGGAGCAGGTGACCGTCCCGGCCTGGAACGTCCTGCGCAAGCCCGCCGAGCTGTCCTTCGAGGAGGCCGCCTGCCTGCCGACGGCCTGGCTGACGGCGTACCGGATGCTGTTCACCAACGCGGGCGTACGGCCCGGCGACTCGGTGCTGGTCCAGGGCGCCGGCGGCGGCGTCGCCACCGCCGCGATCGTCCTCGGCAAGGCGGCCGGCCTGCGGGTCTTCGCCACCAGCCGGGACGAGGCCAAGCGCAAGCGGGCGGTGGAGCTGGGCGCGCTGGAGGCCTACGAGCCGGGCGCGCGGCTGCCGCAGCGGGTGGACGCGGTGATCGAGACGGTCGGCGCGGCCACCTGGTCGCACTCGGTCAAGTCGCTGCGCCCCGGCGGCACCCTGGTCATCTCGGGCGCCACGAGCGGGGACCGTCCCGCGCACGCCGAACTGACCCGGATCTTCTTCCTGGAGCTGAGGGTGGTCGGCTCGACGATGGGCTCGAAGGACGAGCTGGAGGACCTGCTGGCCTTCTGCGCGGCGACCGGGGTGCGACCGGTGATCGACGAGGTCCTGCCGCTGGACCGGGCGCGGGAGGGCTTCGAGAAGCTGGAGGCGGGCGACCTCTTCGGCAAGATCGTCCTGACGGTGTAGCCCGGACGGCGGCGCCCGATCGGGGAACCCTCCACCCCGGCCGTCAATGGTGGTTGACACACTCCCGCTCGTCAACCTAAATTGACAGGCATGACGGAAGCGACCGATCTCGCCGAACGGGCCGGTGACCGCGACCCACGGGTGGGCCTGCGTGCCGTGGCCGCCCTCCGCAGGCTGCTGGAGCAGCTGGAGGCCGTACAGGTACGCAGCGCCCGCGCACAGGGGTGGTCCTGGCAGGAGATCGCGGCCGAGCTGGGCGTCAGCCGGCAGGCCGTACACAAGAAGCACGGGAGGGTCTGATGTTCGAACGCTTCACGCGGGACGCCCGGGACACCGTGACGGGCGCCGTGGCCGAGGCCCGGCGGACGGGGGCCGCCACGGTCACCGAGGAGCACCTGCTGCTCGCCCTGCTGGAGCTGGGCGCGCTCGACCCGCTGGGCGTCGACCGCGCCGCGGTGGCGGCGGACCTCGCCGCGGCCCGCCGCCGGGGCGGCATGTCCCGGGCGGACGAGGAGGCCCTCGCCGACCTCGGCATCGACCTCACCGCCGTCCTCTCCCGGGTCGAGGAGACCCATGGCGAGGGCGCACTGGCCGCCGCCGCCCCGCGGCGGCGGACCCTGGGCTCCTCGCTCCGCTCGGCACTGGGCCGCCCGGAGCCGGAGAGCCGCCACGTCCCCTTCACCCAGGGCGCGAAGAAGACCCTGGAGAAGTCCCTGCGCATCGCGCTGGGCCGGGGCGACCGCCACATCTCCGCCCTGCACCTGCTGCTCGCGCTGCTCGCCCGCCCGGGCACGGCCGCCGAGGTCCTGGCGGACCACGGCGTCACGTACGCGGCGGCGGAAACGGGCCTGGCGGCTGCCTGACCCGCGAGCTATCGCGACGGCCGCAGCGTCTCGGCCAGCCGGTCCGCGGCCGCCGCGAGCTGGGCGCGGGCCTCGGCCAGCCCGGCCGGGGTGACGCCGTGGTCGCGGGCCGCGTCGCGCACGTCGTCCCGGAAGCGGTCCAGCAGCCGGTCCAGGTCACGGGCCGGGTCACCGGTGGGGGCGAGGTCCTCGGCCCACCGCGAGTCCGCGGCGGGGGCCCCGGCCCCCGGGGAGGTGCCCGCTCCCGAGGCGGTTCCGCTGGGGGGTCCCGCGGTGGTCGTGCCGCCGCCCAGCCACCAGCCGCCCCGGCTGCCCACCCACCCGCCCCACATCGC
>NZ_JBHYVA010000936.1:0-2557 GCF_042750055.1 Streptomyces sp. NPDC059456 | reverse complement strand
GCCTGCTCGCCGGTATCGCGCCTGCTCGCCCGCCCCGCCGGGGGGGGGCCCCCCCCACCCGGCCACCTCTGCCCCCCCACCCGGGGGGAACCGGGTGCGGGGCGGCGTGCCGCTCGGCGCGGGGTGGGGGGAGATCAGCAGGCGCCGAGGTCCTTCCAGACACCCCATTCGCCCGTGGTGCCCGGGGTCTCGTTCTGCGTCCACCACTGGGCCTTGTACTTGCGGCCGTTGTAGGAGACCTCCTGGCCACCGGTGTAGACCGTGCCCGCGACGTACGCCGGGGTCGAACCGCAGCCCGTGGTCGGCGGGGTGGTCGGGGGCGTCGTGGGCGGGGTGGTCGGCGGGGTGGTCGGGGGCGTGGTGGGCGGGGTCGTCGGGGGCTGCGTGGTGCCGCCGAGGGCGTCCGAGATCTGGTTGAGCAGCGTGGTGTTGTCGTCCAGGCCGAGCAGGGAGTACATCATCGCGCCGGCCAGGCCGCGCTGCTTGCCGTAGTCGACCCGGGCCTGGACGGACTTCTGGTTCAGGCCGGTGAAGAACTCGCCGTCCTTGTAGAAGTACGAGGCCTTCGCCTGGTCGTCCCAGAAGGTGGTCGCCGGGTTGTCGACGATCCCGCCGAGCTCCTTGTAGTTGGCGATGCCGGCCTGCTGGCTGGTGGGCCGGGCGCCGGAGGCGCCGGTCGCGGGCTGGGCGAGGCCGCCCGCCGTCCCGGCGGGGACGCCCTTCCAGCCGCGGTAGTAGAACTCGTAGCCCAGCGTCAGCTTGTTGGCGGGGAAGCCGCCGGCGATGCCGTAGGCCGGCTTGCCGTCGATCCAGGAGTCGATGGCGTTGTCGATGCTGTACTTCTCGGTGCCCGGGGCGATCGGGTCGGTCGGGTCGTTGGTGCCGGAGTACAGCGGGGACTGGTGGTACGTCGGCCCGTCGCCGTCCCAGGCGCCGTGCATGTCGTACGTCATGATGTTGGCGTAGTCGAGGTACGAACCGATCTTGTCCGTCTCGATGTACTTGATCTTGTCCTGGCCGGCCGGGAGCGCCGCCGTCAGCAGGTACTTCTTCCCGCCGTTGGCCGCGCCGTAGGCGTCGAGCTGCTCGCGGAACTCCTTGAGCAGGAGCGTGAAGTTCTGCTTGTCCTCGGGGGCGTAGTGGTTGCCCAGGTGGCCGCCGGAGGAGCCGGGGTACTCCCAGTCGATGTCGATGCCGTCGAAGATGCCCGCCGCGGTTCCCGGACCGCCGTAGCCGCCGTCGACCGGCAGGTTGCCCTTGATGTACTGGTCGATGCAGGAGGAGACGAGCTTCTTGCGGGAGGCGTCGGTCTTCGCCGCGTCGCTGAAGTACTTCGAGTACGTCCAGCCGCCGATCGAAATGTTGATCTTCAGGTTCGGGTACTTGGCCTTCAGCTGCTTGAACTGGTTGAAGACGCCGACGATCGGCTGGTCCCACTTGTCGGCGACGCCGCTCACGCTGTCGGCCGCGCTGAAGGACTTCTGGTAGTCGGCGTACGAGTCGCCCGCGCCGTCACCGGCGTTGGGGTTGTTGTCGTCGCCCGCGGCCTTGTTCGCCTCGAAACAGGTGAGGTTCGTGGGGTGGATGTTGCCGAACGAGTAGTTGATGACGTCCAGCTTGCCCGCTATGCCGCGGGTGTCGAGGTGCTTGGGGTAGAAGGCGTTCCCGTACACGCTCCACTGGTCGTAGTAGGCGATCTTGACGTTGCCGCCGCCCGCGGTGGTGGCCGCGTCGGCGGCCTGTGCGGTGCCGAGCCCCGCGAAGCCGGCCAGCGCTCCGGCTGCCAGCGCGGCCGTGGCGGCGGCCGCGATGAGGGGTTTACGGATGTGCATGAACTGCCTCCGGGGGGGGTGGGAGGGGGAAGCAAGAGGTTCGGGTGTGAGAAGTGATAGCGATCACCCGAGGTCCGAGTCAATGGTTTGGACCAAAGAAGGACTAGACCACTTGGCGGGGAAATCCCCTCGTCAGAGGCTTGAGCGCACATGCGCAACCGCTCGCCACCCCGGGTGACGAGCGGTTTAAGGGTGCCTTAGGCCACACTTCCGCAAGGTTGCGGCAACAAACCAGCAGAACTCCGTTCGCCTGCGGTCCATCACCTCACGGGGTGCGCCGGGCCGGCGCCGCGGCCGGATCAGACCGACCAGCGCTCGCGCATCGTCTGCACCTCGCCCTTGGAGTTGACCGTGATCTCGTAGATGTTGCCGTAGCAGGAGTAGGGCTGCTTGACGACGTTGTAGTCCTCGCGCAGGCAGCCGTCGATGTGCTTCGACAGCTCATCGCGGTTCACCGGCTGGAACTTGCCCGGACCGGTGGCCAGTTCACCCTTGACGCCGGCGGGCAGCTTGTAGCCCTTCGGCTCGCCCTCGCCGTGGTAGATCCAGTCGTTGGGCGTGCACTTGGGCTGGGCGTCCATGGCCTCGAAGACGCTGATGTCGCGGTGCAGGCCCACCTGGACGATCTTGACGCCGGCGGGCGGCGTCGGCGGCTTGCCGCAGTCGTTGCCCCCGCCCGCCCGCCCCGGGGGGGGGGGGGGGGTGGCCCCCCCGGGGGGGGGCGC
>NZ_JBHYVA010000935.1:0-2564 GCF_042750055.1 Streptomyces sp. NPDC059456 | reverse complement strand
TTGAGTACATATCCGTTATTTAGGTAACGGCCACCTATGGTTCCGCTCTTACAGCGGCTCACTTTTGAAAAGCGCAAAAGTAAGCAAAACGCTCTTGCCCGGTATGACTCACCCACATGGGTTACAAATTAGTTCACGCACATAGGTAACAGTTTTTTAACTGGCAGGGTCGATTTCGCGAGGATCTGACCATGCCCTGGAAAGAGCTGAAACCTATGGACCTCAGAGTGAAGTTCATCGCCGACTATTTGGAGGACGAGCACAGCTTTAGCCAGCTGTGCCTGGACCATCAAATCAGTCGCAAGACTGGCTATAAATGGGTCGAGCGCTACAAAGCGGAGGGGCCCAGAGGCCTCGAAGAGCGAAGTCGCAGCCGCCACAATCAGACGTATGTGGTCCCTTTTGCTGTCCGGCAGGCAATTATTGAATTGCGTTCGACTGGAGAAACGGTTCCCGGCCCGAAGAAGATCCAGAACGACTTGATACGGCGTTTTCCTGGGCAGAACCCACCCTCAAAAACCACCATTTACAACATCCTCAAGGCCGCTGATTTGATCACGCCTCGGCAATTGCGCCCGCGTGTAGCTGTCTATCCCAAGCCTTTACGTAAGGCAGAAATCCCCAACCAGCTTTTCAGCGCTGATTACAAAGGGCAATTTCTGACAGGGGCAGGTGTGTGGTGTTATCCGTTGACGATAATGGATCACGCGAGTCGCTTTTTACTGGCCTGCGAGAGTATGGCCAGCACCAATTTCAAGGAAACCCAGCAAACCTTCGAGCGGGTTTTCCGCGAATATGGGCTGCCTGAGCGCATCCGTACCGACAACGGTGTGCCGTTTGCCAGCACGGGCCGTGCCGGGCTGTCGCAGCTATCGATCTGGTGGCTACGACTTGGGATCATTCCTGAGCGAATTGAACCGGGCCGCCCTGATCAGAACGGGCGCCACGAACGTATGCACAGGACGCTGAAAAGTACGTTACCCCAACCACCGGCGGTTGCGTGGGATGCTCAGCAGCGTCACTTTGATCGCTTCGTGCAGCACTATAATTACGAGCGTGGACACGAGGCTCTTGGGCAGAAAACGCCAGCCTCGTGTTACATGCCTTCAACACGAGTCTATCCGGAGCGGTTGCCGGAGATGGGCTATGCGAGTCATGTCGAGTGTTACCTGGCAGACAGTAGTGGGATCATCAATCGAGCAGGTCTAAGGATTTATGTTGGTAATTTGCTGAGCCATCAAACCATCGGAATGGAGATGATCAGTGATGGCATATGGAATGTGATCTTCGGTCCGGTGATCTTGGGCCGAGTAAACGCTAGGGATGCAAAAAACGGTTATGTTTCAATCAAAGTGTCACCTATGTGAAGGCACTTTTTTGTAACCCATGTGGTTGTCCCGTACATGCCCCACCACTCGGCACCTCGCTTAGGCTCGGTGTGCCCTTGTAAGAATATTTTCACCTGCTTCAGACCGTGGTGCCCTCAGATTTCAAGATCGTGAGTGAGCATGGGTCGAAGCAGGTTCTTTTCTAAACTAGTCCGAACGGTTGCCTGGGCGTAAAGCCCGATTCTGCAAGGTTGGACGTGAGGAAAACGCCATGGACCATGACTCTGCGTTCGTCGGAATTGATGTTTCCAAAAACAAGCTCGACTCATTCGTCAGCACTACTGGCCAAGTCGAGCAGTTTTTCAATACTCCAGAAGATATCCAGCGTTTAGCTAAGCATCTCAAGGCTCAGATGCCCGCTTTAGTGGTGCTGGAAGCAACTGGCGGATATGAGCGGCTTGCCGCTGCCGAGCTTTGCGCTGCTGGATTACCAGTCGTTGTTGTCAATCCCCGTCAGGTCCGTGATTTCGCTAAGGCTACCGGACGGCTGGCTAAAACCGACGCTCTGGATGCCCAGGTGATTGCGGAGTTTGCTCAGGCGGTCAAACCCGAAATTCGGGAGATGCCAGATGAACACGCTCGTGAACTGGCAGATCTACTGACTAGACGCCGTCAGCTTATCGATATGATCGTGGCGGAGGAGTCTCGACTGAAACAGGCGGTATTCAAGGCGCTTCGACGGGATATCAAGGCACATATCGTCTGGCTTCAAAAGCGTCTTAAAAGTACAGACGATGACTTGCACGAAGCGATCAAAGCTTCGCCGGCCTGGAAGGCCAATTATGATTTGCTGCGCGAGGTCTCAGGTGTTGGCAATGTGCTCGCACTTTCGCTGCTGGCGATGGTTCCTGAGCTAGGCAAAGTGAATCGCAAACAAGTGGCTGCATTGGTTGGTGTGGCCCCTTTTAACTGCGATAGCGGCCTGTACAAAGGACGTAGACGGATATGGGGTGGTCGAGCTGAGGTGCGAAGTGTGCTTTACATGGCTGTCTTGTCCTCGAAGAGCCATAACCCGGTGATCGAGAGGTTCTACAACCGTCTGCTTGCTGCAGGGAAGACGAAGAAAGTGGCGCTGGTTGCATGCATGAGAAAGCTGCTGACGATCCTGAATGCGATGGTCCGAGATCAAAAACATTTCTCTGAAATGGGTTGAGATTCGACACGGTTGAGGACAAC
>NZ_JBHYVA010000934.1:0-2566 GCF_042750055.1 Streptomyces sp. NPDC059456 | reverse complement strand
GCGCCATATCTCGAATCCCCCCCCCGGTGTGCGCACGCGGCTTAGGGGGGGGCCCCCCCGGGGGGGCCCCCCCGGCGGGGGCCCCCCCCCCCGCCCCCCCCGGCTACTTCGCGATGGCCCGCGGCACCCGGGACACCGCCCCGCTGGAAATGACCAAGTGGTTCGACACCAACTACCACTACCTGGTGCCCGAACTCGGCCCCGACACCGTCTTCAGCGCCGACTCCACCCGGCAGACCGCCCAGCTGACGGAGGCCCTCGCGCTCGGCCACACCGCCCGCCCGGTGCTCGTCGGCCCGGTCACCTACCTGCTCCTCGCCAAGCCCGCGCCGGGCGTGGCCCACGACTTCCGGCCGCTGACCCTGCTGGACCGGCTGCTGCCCGTCTACGCCCGCGTCCTGGCCGACCTGCGCGCCGCCGGCGCCGAGTGGGTCCAGCTGGACGAGCCCGCCCTGGTCCAGGACCGCACCCCGGCCGACCTGAACGCCGCCGCGCGTGCGTACCGCGAGCTGGGCGCCGCCACCGACCGTCCGAAGCTGCTCGTCGCCTCCTATTTCGACCGGCTCGGCGCAGCGCTCCCCGTGCTCGCCAAGGCGCCCGTGGAGGGCCTGGCCCTCGACTTCACCGACGCGGCCGCCACCAACCTCGCCGACCTCGCCGCCGTCGGCGGACTGCCCGGCAAGCGCCTGGTCGCGGGCGTCGTCAACGGCCGCAACGTCTGGATCAACGACCACCAGAAGTCGCTGACCACCCTCGGCACGCTCCTGGGCCTCGCCGACCGGGTCGACGTCGCCGCGTCCTGCTCCCTGCTGCACGTCCCGCTGGACTCCGCCGCCGAGCGCGACCTCGACCCGCAGGTCCGCCGCTGGCTCGCGTTCGCCCGGCAGAAGACGCGGGAGGTCTCGGTCCTGGCCCGCGCCCTGGCCCGGGGTACGGACGCCCTCGCGCCCGAACTCGCCGCGAACCGGGCCGACCTGGCCTCCCGCGCCGGCTCCGCCCTCACCCACGACCCCGCCGTACGGGCCCGCACCGCGGCGGTCACCGACGCCGACGGCCGCCGCTCCCAGCCGTACGCCCGGCGCGCCGCCGCCCAGCGCGCCCGCCTCGGCCTGCCGCTGCTGCCGACCACGACGATCGGTTCGTTCCCGCAGACCGACGAGCTGCGCACGGCCCGCGCCGACCTGCGCGCCGGGCGGATCGACACCGCCGGGTACGAGGAGCGGATCAAGGCGGAGATCGGCGAGATCGTCTCCTTCCAGGAGAAGACCGGCATCGACGTCCTGGTGCACGGCGAGCCCGAACGCAACGACATGGTGCAGTACTTCGCCGAGCAGCTCACCGGCTACCTGGCCACCCGGCACGGCTGGGTCCAGTCGTACGGCACCCGCTACGTCCGCCCGCCGGTGCTGGCCGGGGACATCTCCCGTCCCGGGCCGATGACCGTGCGCTGGACGACGTACGCGCAGTCGCTGACGGCCAGGCCGGTCAAGGGCATGCTGACCGGCCCGGTGACCATGCTCGCCTGGTCCTTCGTACGCGACGACCAGCCGCTCGGCGACACCGCCCGCCAAGTGGCCCTCGCCCTGCGAGACGAGGTGGACGACCTGGAGGCGGCCGGGACCCCGGTCATCCAGGTCGACGAACCCGCCCTGCGCGAAACCCTGCCGCTGCGGGCCGAGGGCCGCGCCGGCTACCTGGCGTGGGCGACGGAGGCGTTCCGCCTCACCACCGGCGGCGTCCGGCCGGACACCCAGATCCACACGCACATGTGCTACGCGGAGTTCGGCGACATCGTCCAGGCCATCGACGACCTCGACGCCGACGTCATCAGCCTGGAGGCCGCCCGCTCCCACATGCGGATCGCCGAAGAGCTGGCCGCGCACGGATACCCCCGCGAGGCGGGACCCGGTGTCTGGGACATCCACTCCCCGCGCGTGCCCGGTACCGCGGAGGCGGCCGCGCTGCTGCGCAGGGGACTGGGCGCGGTCCCCGCCGAACGGCTCTGGGTCAACCCCGACTGCGGCCTGAAGACCCGTGGCTGGACCGAGACGCGTGCCTCCCTGGAGCACCTCGTCGCGGCGGCCCGGGAGGTGCGCGCGGACCTGGCGGCCGGCCGGTCCTGACAACCGTCTGCCGGTCCGGCCGCCCCTGCGGCGGCCGGACCGGCAGGTGTGACGGCGCCGGTTAAGGGCGCGTCAACCGGACCTTAAGGCTGCCTGAGGAATGTGTCGGCCCGTGACAGAAGTGAACTCTGCGCGGGGTGACGGCCGTATCCAGGACGTGGTGGGAGGACGTCGTCCAACGATCGAGGAGTGCGGATGTCCAGGAAACGGACTATGAGTCTCAAGAAGAAGCTCGTGTTCACCGTCGTTTCGGGAACCGTCGTGGCCGGCGCGGTCGTCGCCACGATGGCGACCGGCAACGCCGCCGTTCCCGACGTGGTGTGCCAGGGGTCGACGGTGACGCTGTCGGGCGAAGCGGGCGCACCGGCCGCGACCAGCGGGACGTTCCCCGTCGGAACGAAGCTCAAGGTCACCAACCTCGACAACGGCCAGGCCACCACCGT
>NZ_JBHYVA010000933.1:0-2568 GCF_042750055.1 Streptomyces sp. NPDC059456 | reverse complement strand
GGGACCAGGTGCCCGGTCCCGGGATCGTCGCCGGCCCCCGCCCCAGGGGACCCCTGCCGCCGGTCCCGTCGCTCACCCCGTCACCCCGCCCGGTCTCGCTGACCCGCTGACCCGCGGCCCGGGCCCGGGCGGCCCGGGCCCGGGGGGACCTGGTTGAATCGGCGGCAGATGCGCCGCCCGGCGGTGCCACAGGTACCTCGGGGGAGCGCCCATGCCCGACCAGCAGCAGCCCGACACGACCACCCCGCCGAAGCCGACCCCCGCCCCGGCGGCCGACGCCGGCGCGGTTTCGCACCCCGGGGCCGAGCCGGCCCCGCAGCCGCCCGCCCCGGTATCCGCCCCGCCGGGCGCGGCTGACCCGGCGGCCGAGCCCGGCCCGCAGTCACCGGAGCCGACTTCCGCACCGGCAACCGACGCCGGCCCGCAGGCGGGCGCGTCTGAACCGGGGGCCGAGGCGCCCGGCGCGGTTTCCCGCCCGGCGGGCGAGCCCGCCCCGCGGTCGCCGGAGCCGACCTCGGCCCCAGCGGCCGAGCCCGGGGCCGAGGGGCCCGGCGCGGGTTCGAACTCGGGGGCCGAGTCGGCCCCGCAGACGTCGGAGTCGGCTTCCGCCCCGGTGGCCGATGCCGTCCCGCAGCAGGCCGGCTCGGGTAAGGGGGGTGTGCGGTACGACCCCTGGGGGTTGCAGCCGTTGCAGGTGGCCGATCAGGGGAAGGCGTCGGGCGGCGCAGCCGTCCGGCTGCGCCATGCCGTCGCCCTAGGCCTCGGCATCGCCCTGCTCGCCGGCGGTGTCGGCGGCTGGCTCGGCGTCCTCGCCGAACGGCAGAGCAGCACCCGCCTCGAACTCCCCCAGGCCGCCGTGGAGAGCAAGGGCCGCGCCCCCGACAGCGTGGCCGGGATCGCCGCGACCGCGCTGCCCGGCGTCGTCACCCTCCACGTGCGCGGCAGCTCCGGCAGCGGCACCGGCACCGGGTTCGTCCTCGACCCGCAGGGCCACATCCTCACCAACAACCACGTCGTGTCCGACGCCCAGGACATAACGGTCACCTTCAGCACCGGCGAGAGCGTCTCCGCCGAGCTGGTCGGCCGGGACGGCGGCTACGACCTGGCCGTGGTCAAGGTCGAGGGCGTACGGGGCCTCAGGCCGCTCTCCCTCGGCAACTCCGAGAACGTGAAGGTCGGCGACCCGGTCGTGGCCATCGGCGCGCCGTTCGACCTCTCCAACACCGTCACCGCCGGCATCATCAGCGCCACCGGCCGGCCCATCACCGCCGGCGGAGACAAGGGCGACGGCAGCGACATCAGCTACGTCGACGCCCTCCAGACCGACGCCCCCATCAACCCCGGCAACTCCGGCGGCCCGCTCCTCGACGCCAGAGCCCGCGTGATCGGCATCAACAGCGCCATCCGGGGGGCCGACGCCGGCGGCGACGGCGACGAGCGCGCGAAGCAGAGCGGCAGCATCGGGCTCGGCTTCGCCATCCCGGTCAACCAGGGCAAGCGCGTCGCCGAGGAGCTGATCCGCACCGGCCACGCCACCCACCCCGTCATCGGCGTCACCCTCGACATGGAGTACACGGGTGACGGGGCCCGCGTCGCCGCCAAGGGGGAGGGCGGCAAGCCCGCCGTCACCCCCGGCGGCCCCGGCGCCCGGGCCGGGATCCAGGGCGGTGACGTGATCACCAAGGTGGACGGGGTCCGCGTGCACGGGGGCGACGAGCTCGTCATCAAGATCCGGTCCCACCGCCCGGGCGATCCGCTCGCCCTCACCGTGCTCCGCGACGGCCGCGAACGCACCCTGGAACTCGTCCTCGGTTCGGCGAACGGATCATGACCATCCGGAGAATCCGCGGCCTGCGCGGCACCGATGTATGGGCCCGCCGACAACGCCGGGTACCGTGTGTCGTGGCCCGAAACGGAGAGAGCCGAGGAGCGGCAACGTGTTCAACGACATAGGCGCACTCGAACTCGTCACGATCGTGGTGCTCGCCATCCTCATCTTCGGCCCGGACAAGCTCCCCAAGGTGATCCAGGACGTCAGCGGGTTCATCCGCAAGATCCGCGCGTTCTCCGACAGCGCGAAGCAGGACATCCGCTCCGAACTCGGACCCGAGTTCAAGGACTTCGAGTTCGAGGACCTGAACCCGAAGACGTTCCTGCGCAAGCAGCTCACCGAGAACGAGGACCTCCGCGAGATCCGCAGCTCGTTCGACCTCCGCAAGGAGCTGAACGACGTCACCGAGGCCGTGAACAGCCGGGAGACGGCCTCCGCCCCGGCCGCCGCCGGCACGGCGGCCGGCACCTCCGCCGCGCCCGCCGCCACCGGCCCGGACCTGCTGAAGAAGCCCGCAGCCCCGGCCGCCGAGCAGCGCGCTCCGTACGACGCCGACGCCACCTGAGTTCGAGCCTTCCGGGCGATTCGGGGTCCGGTGGCTATCCTCCATGAGTCCGGACCCAGGACGCCCCAGGGTGGGGGTCCCCCCGACACGACGTGGGGGAGGGCCGTTCCGGACCCACGGAACGAGAGGCTCAGATGGAGACGACGAGCAGTAGCCGGGTAGGGGTTCAGCC
>NZ_JBHYVA010000932.1:1842-2572 GCF_042750055.1 Streptomyces sp. NPDC059456 | reverse complement strand
GGCGCGCGCCTCGCCGGGGGGGGCGCCGGCGCGGGGCGCCCGCCGCCCGGGGGGGTGTACTGGTTTGGGGGGGGGGGGGGGGGGCGCAAATTGAGGGGGGCCGGGCTGCTGTTACACCACCTGGCTGGCATGCGCGAGTCAAGCATCGCGCGAGTGCCGCCGGAAGGAGCAGCACGTGGCACGCAACACCGTCCGCCCCGTCGTCCGGCTGAAGTCGACGGCCGGGACCGGCACCACCTATACGACGCGCAAGAACACCCGGAACAGCCCCGAGCGGCTGGTCCTGCGCAAGTACGACGCACTGGCCGGCCGGCACGTCGCGTTCCGCGAGGAGCGCTGACGCGTACCGGCGTCGCCCGGCGGGCACGGCCCGCCGCCCCCGCACGGCACTCGCGCAGGAGGAAGGACACCGCATGAAGCACCGTATCCACCCCGCATCCCGCCCCGTCGTCTTCCGCGACCGTGCCGCCGGCGCCGCGTTCCTGACGCGGTCGACCGCGCGCACGTCGAAGACCATCGAGTGGGAGGACGGCACCACCTACCCGCTGGTCGATGTCGAGATCTCGTCGGCGAGCCACCCGCTGTACACGGGGACCTCGCGGATCACCGACACCGAGGGCCGGGTGGAGCGTTTCCACCGCCGCTACGGGCACTGAACGCACGGCCCGGGCCCCCCGCCCCCCGGGGCGGGGCCGGTGGGCGGCCCGCCCCCCCGCGCCGCGGCCCCCGG
>NZ_JBHYVA010000932.1:0-1832 GCF_042750055.1 Streptomyces sp. NPDC059456 | reverse complement strand
CGCCGACCCTCTGCGCCCGGGCGCCGCGGCGGCCGGCCCCGGTTCGTCTGCCGGCCACCGGCCGCGACGGCAGCCTGTTCGACCGGGCGGGAGCGATACTTGAACTCCACGTACGGGAGGCCGATTCGGCCGGCGGTCGGGCCGCCGGCGCAGCGTCCCAGGCCGATGACTTCGAGGGGAGCCGTTCATGACCACGGCGAAGGACCTGTTCATCATCGCCGTCGAGCCGCCGCCGGACCGTCCCGTGGGGCAGGGCGACCTGTCGCTCGCACTCGCCGGGGCCGAGCTGATCGACCTGATCGGTGCGCGGGCCGTCACCCTGGACGGGGACAGCATCGTGCCGGCCGGGGAGCCGGCGCTGGACGACCGCCTGCTGGGCGAGGCGTCGGCGGCGCTGACCCGGCAGGTGCCGTACGAGCGGGTCGAGGACTGGCTGTGGCGCAGAGGACGCGACCTCTCCGCGGCGTACCAGGCCGGCCTGGAGGCGGACGGCGAACTGACGCAGGGGCGGGGCGGCCGGTCGCTCTTCGGGGCCGACCGCGTGGAAGTGGCCGATTCGGCCGCTCGCCGCAGGGCCTTGAGCCGCCGGGAGGCGGACGAGCCGGTGCTGGCCGCCCTCGCGGCCAGTGTGGGCCTGGAGGGCGGGCCCGGCACCGAGGAAGAGCAGGAGCCCGGGCTCGACGACGAGGCCGTGATCACGGTACTGGCGATCGTCAACGACGCGGTGATGGAGCTGGAGGCCGTACGCCAGCGGCGGTCCATCGAGAAGGCGGCGTTCGCCAACGTCTGGCGGGGCCCGTGAGGGCCGGCGTCGATCTCCGCTCGTAAATCGCCGGACCGGCTCCCGGAGCGGGACGCGAGCTTCTAGGCTGGTCACATGCGCCACACGCTTACCAGCCTTGCCACCGCCTACGACCTGGAGCGCGTCAAGCGTGCCCCGGCCGGCGGCCGTGACTTCATGGCCCGGGCCGCCGCCTACGAAGAACGGCTGTCGGAGCGGCCCGACCTGCGTCACTGGTCCCCCATCGACGACGCCGACCCCGGTGACGACGGTCCCAACCGGGTCCTCGACGCCGACCTCGACGCGTGGACCCGGCTCGGTGACGGCCCGAACCGCGGTGCGTGGCGGATGGCGCGGTTCAGCCGCCCGGGGCAGGAGGAGCAGCCCGGGGGCGCGCTGACCTGGCGGGAGCTCGCGTACCACTACGGTCCCCTCACGGACGACAGCCACTGAGACCACGCGGGGGCGGACCCGGGCTACCCTCCCCGCAGGGGAGACCGGCCCACACGGGAGACCGGCGAGCGGGAGGGGTGCGCGATGGCGGACGAGCAGGCCTCGGTACGGGTGGAACGCGACGGCCCGGTGTTCACGGTGATCCTGAGCAGACCCGGCGTCCGCAACGCCGTGGACGGTCCGACGGCGTCGCTGCTCGCCGACGCCTTCCGGCGGTTCGAGGCCGACGAGGACGCGGCCGTCGCCGTCCTGTGGGGCGAGGGCGGGACCTTCTGTTCCGGGGCCGACCTCAAGGCCATCGGCAGCGAGCGCGGCAACCGGGTACTCGCCTCGGGGGACGGGCCCATGGGGCCGACCCGGATGCGTCCGGGCAAGCCGGTGATCGCGGCCGTCGCCGGGCACGCGGTGGCCGGCGGCCTGGAACTCGCGCTCTGGTGCGATCTGCGGGTCGTGGAGGAGGACGCCGTGTTCGGGGTGTTCTGCCGGCGCTGGGGCGTGCCGCTGATCGACGGCGGCCCGGTGCGGCTGCCCCCGCTGATAGGCGTGTTCCGGGCCCAGGACCAGATCAATCAGGGGGGCCCCCGGCCCGCCCCCCACG
>NZ_JBHYVA010000931.1:0-2573 GCF_042750055.1 Streptomyces sp. NPDC059456 | reverse complement strand
CGCGCCCGCCCCTCAACCCGCCCCCCCGCCCCCCCGGGGCGCACCCTGATCGCCGCCGCCGCGCTCCCCCCGCCCGAGCGGCGGCCCCCCGCGCGGGCCCGCGCGGGGGCGCGCGGCGCCCGTGCGGCGGGCACCGACACACCCGCGCGGTCGCGCGGGCCGAAGGCCGGGCGGCCGTTCCGGGGGCGTGGTGGTGGCCGCGCCCCCCATCGCCCCATGTGGGGCGGGGTGCGGCGCGCCGGGGCGGGGCGTTCTGGTGGGGCGCTCTGACGAAGGACGAAAGGGACAAGTCGGATATTTCGCCTATTCAACAGGGTTCCGGTCATATGCCTCTTGATGGTGTGTCAGTCGCAAACCGGCGGGGCATAATCGGCCCCGGTCGACCGGGAGCAGTGGAGCCATCGGGATACCGACCGACTCCCAGGCGGAATTACGCACCGGACCGACCCTCAAGGCGCTGTAGATGTCCCTGGCCAGCCGCACCCGCCTCGCGGCCCTGCTCGCCGCGGTTTCCGTTGCCGCTGCCGGAGTGACGGGCTGGGCCTACGGGCACGGGGACGTGCGGCGGCCCGCGGCGCCCGAGGCCGTCGTGCGGCCGAGCGTGACCGAGGGGTCCGCCCTCCAGATCGTCGCGCACCCCGACGACGACCTGTTCTTCATGAACCCCGACCTGAGCCGTTCCATATCCACCGGCATCAAGGTCACCACCGTCTACCTGACCTCCGGCGAGTCCGACGGCCGCAACGAGGCCCACAGCCCGCACCTGGACGACGCCGCGGGCCCCGCCGACCGCGCCGCCTACGCGGAGGCCCGCCAGAACGGCATACGCGGGGCCTATGCGCAGATGGCCACCGGCGACCGCAGCAGCGCCTGGCAGCGCCGGTCCATACCCACCGCCGGCGGCGGCAGCGCCGAAGTGGACGTCCTCGTCGCCCGGCCCGAGGTCAACCTGGTGTGGATGGAGCTCCGCGAGGCCCGCAGCATCTCCGGGGACAATCCGGAGAGCCTGCGCGGCCTGTGGAACGGCAGGGTCCCCGCCCTGGGCTCCCAGCTGACCTCCGGGACACCGGTCAAGCAGGAGTTCTCGTACACCAGGGAACAGGTGACGGCCGCGATCGCGGACGTGCTCGCGATGTACAAGCCGACCACGATACGCACGCAGGACCCGACCCCCGGCAGGACCGACGCCGGCACCTTCCTGGACCACCAGGACCACGTGTACGGCGCCCGCTTCGTCCAGGCGGCCGCCGCGCTCTACGCGCGGTCCACGGACCGACCGCACTTCTCGGTCCAGAACTACGTCAGCTATCCGAACAGCTCGCTGCCCCCGACGCTGGACCCGCAGACCGCCGAGGAGAAGCTCGGCTACCTCAAGACGTACGCCTGGACGGACCACGAGGACTGGTGCGGCAGCCCCGCCGGCTGCGGCGACCGCAAGGCCGCGACCCGGCCCACCGGCGCCGGCTGGAACCAGACCATCCGCTACAGCCGCGGTGACGGCACCTCCTGGATGGCCGAGGGCGCGTCCGGGCGGCTGTGGGCCTTCGCCGCGCTGGACGGCCGGATGGCGTACTGGACCCGCAGCGGCCCGCAGGCCCCCTGGCAGGGCCCCCGCTTCCTTTCCGGTGCCGGCATCGACACCGGCGCTTCGGCGGTCCGCCTCCCCGACGGCAGGATCGCGGTCTTCGCCACCCGCACCACCCTCGGCCCGGCCCCCGAGGACTACGGCCGGGACGTCGTGTACGCCGTCCAGACCAGGGCCGACGGAGCGTTCGGCCCCTGGCAGACCCTGGGCACCCCGGACACGACCGACGTGTCCGGCACCTCGGCGATCAGCGCCCCGTCCGTCGCCGTCGATCCCGCCGGCCGGCTGACCGTGTACGTACGCGATTCCCGGCGCACGCTGCGCGCCCGGACCCAGACGGCCCCCGGCGGCGCTTTCGGAACATGGCAGGACCTGGGCGGCGCCGGCCTGCTCGGCGATCCGGTCACCGCGACCGACGGGTCGGGACGGCGCCACGTGTACGCGGCCACCGCCGGGTCCGTACTGGCCTGGGTCCAGCCGGCGCCCGGTGCCCCGTTCGGCGGTCCCTTCGCCACCGGGCTGCCGCAGACGACGGGCGTGCTCTCGGTACGCGCGGAAGGCGACGGGGTCCGCCTGTTCTTCCGCCGCCCCGGTTCCGGATCCGTCGGTACGAGCCTGGCCTCCGTGGACGGGCCCGAGCCCCAGTTCTCCCGGGTCGCCGCGGCCGGCGGCCTCGGCGGGTACGGCGGGATCGGCGTCGCCGGCGGGCTGCTCGCCGGCCGCGCGGGTGCGGGCACGGCCAGCGTGACCGGCGCGGACGGTCCCCAGGCCTGGCAGGAATCGCAGATGCTCTACACGGGCGCCCCCGCCGGCGTGGCCGAGCGCGCCGGTACGACCGTCGCGGCCGCCCTCGGCCTGGACGCCGATCTGCACGTCGTGACCGAGGTTCCCGCGGCCGGATCCGAGCCGTGGGGGGGCCCCCCCCCCGCCCCCCGGGCCCCGGCGGGGGCGCCCCCCACCCCCCCCCCGCGCCCGCTAACAAAAAAAA
>NZ_JBHYVA010000930.1:0-2584 GCF_042750055.1 Streptomyces sp. NPDC059456 | reverse complement strand
AATCAAATCGGCGACGGCCGCGTCTGATGTGTATAAGAGACCGGGACGGGCCGGCCGGCCCCGTCCTGGCGGCGGCGCATCCGGGCGGCCGTCAGCGCCGGCAGCTCCAGGCGTTCCCGCAGCCGTGCCACCGCCGGCTCGAAGACCCGGTCGGCCATGTGCAGGGTGAACCGCCCCGTGGCCCGGTTGCCGAACCGGCCCAGCGAGCGGGCTCCCGCCACGACGGGCGCGAAGTCGCCGGTCGGGGCCGTGGGCGTCAGGTACACGCCCATGCTCGGTATCCCGGTGGCCTCGGAGACGTGCCAGCCGAGCGGGGCGGTGGTGGTCGACAGCAGGAGCAGGTCCGTGCCCTCGGTCACGGCATCGGCGAAGCCCTCGCCGAGATCGGTGAGGAACGCGGCGGCCGCCCGCATCAGTTCCCGTTTGCCCTGGACGGAGCCGTGCGCCCGGGGGTCGGCGGGCAGCGGCCGGAACTCCAGCCCGGCTTCCTCGGCCAGGGGCGCGAACGACCGCGTGGCGGCGAGCGCGACCTCGTGCCCCGCGTCGCGCAGGGCGACGCCGAGCCCGGTGTAGGGCGCGACGTCACCGCGCGATCCGGCCGTGGCGATCAGGATCCTCATCGGTGTTCCTCCGGAGTGGTTCTTCGACGGGCGTGTGGCGCGACGCGTTGGCGTGCACCGCCCGGGCCAGGTAGGCGGCCAGGCCCGGGCGCTGCTGCGAGGGCGGCACGAGGAGGGCGAAGGCGCGCGGATCCGAGGCGAAGTCGTCGGCGATCCGCCGGTGCATCCGTGGCGGACACGGCGTGAACCAGCGGGTCACGTGCAACCGGTGCTGCTCGGCGACGTCCATCGCCCGCCGGCCGTCGGCGGGTTCGCCGTCGGCGTGGACGGCGAGCAGCTCCGCCCGCCACGTGGCCGCCTCGGCCATCAGCCGGCGCCAGTCCTCCCTCGTGTGGGCGCCGGCCCGCGCCATCGCCTCCCGGTGCCCCTCCGAGTCCCGCCACTTCAGCTGGGCGTCGACGGCGTAGCTCAGGTCGAAGGAGATCTCGCCGAAGACCTCGAAGCGCTCCTCGGGCGTCAGCGACACCCCGGTCTGCTGGACTTCGATCGCCCGCTCGGCCACCTCGGCGAGCCGCTGCAGCCGGCCGATCTCCTCCGACAGCTGCCGCTGCCGGATCCGCAACTGCTCCAGCGCGTTGGCCTGCGGATCCGCGAGGATCTCGGCGATCTCCTCCAGGGCGAAGCCCAGTTCGCGGTAGAAGAGGATCTGCTGGAGCCGTGCGAGGTCGGCGTCGTCGTAGCGGCGGTACCCGGCCCGGCTGCGCTCACCGGGTGAGAGCAGGCCGGCCTTGTCGTAGTGGTGCAGCGTGCGTACGGTCACCCCGGCGAAGGCCGAGACCTGACCCACGGTATAGCCCATGTCCGGACCTGCCCTTTCGTTCGTCCACAGCCTCGAGCCTGACGTAAGGGGAGGGTCAACTCCGGGGAGCTCCCGCGGTGGAGGGGCCCGTCAGGTCGCGTCCGCCCCGGGGGCCGTCCTGCGGGCGTGCAGGGCGTGCGCACCCAGCGGCAGGGGGGTGTGGCCGACGAGCCGGAGCCCGCAGTCGCCCAGCAGCCGGGCGTAGTGGTCCGCGGTGCGCTCCGCGCCTCCGGTGTTGCACAGCATGTGCAGGTCCCAGGCGGTGGCCAGCGAGGGGGCCGCGGCGTCCGCCGGCAGCAGCCGCTCGACGATCAGGAGGTCGGCGTGCGGGGGCATGGCCCCCGCGCAGTGCCGCAGGATGCTGCGGCACCGGTCGTCGTCCCAGTCGTGCAGCACCCGCGAGAGCAGGTAGACGTCGCCGCCCGCGGGGACGTCCGCGAAGTCGCCCGCCCGGTAGTCGCAGCGCGCCCCGGCGGCGCCGCCCGCAAGGCGGGTGCGGGCCGCGGCGAGGACCTGGGGGCGTTCGAGCAGCACACCGCGCAGGGCGGGATGGGCGGTCAGGACGCGTTCGAGGAGTTCCCCGGTGCCGCCCGCGACGTCGACGACGGTACGGGGGCGACCGGGGGCGGCGGAAGCGGCGGCGGCCGCGAGGACCGGGTGCTCGGGGAGCGGATCGAACATCGTGGCCGAGGACGCCATGGACTGGTCGAACAGCGCGGACAGTTCCGGGTGGCGGGCGAAGTGGTCGAAGTGGTTCTCGCCGTGCAGGTACTCGAAGCCGGGCTCCCCGGTCCGCACGGTGTGGGCCAGGTGGGCGAACGACGCGTAGAACGGGCCGCCGTACATCAGGGCCAGCGGCCGCATCGAACACGGGGCCGCCGCGTCCAGGAGCGCGCCGGCACCGGTGAGGCGGTACCCGTCCGGCCCTTCGATCACCACGCCCAGCATGGCGAGGTACCGCAACAGGGTCGCCAGGCTCCGCGGGTCGGCCCCCACCTCCCGCGCCAGTTCCGCGGAACCGGAACCCGGGCGCCGGCCGATGGCCTCCGGGAGCCGGAGCTGCGCGCAGGCCGCCAGGGCCTGGGTGGTCCAGGCGCCGGTCCGCAGGCGCAGCAGCGGCTCCGCGGGCGCGGGGGCGGGTACCCCACACCGAGCCCCCCAGGCC
>NZ_JBHYVA010000929.1:0-2602 GCF_042750055.1 Streptomyces sp. NPDC059456 | reverse complement strand
TTATAAGAGACAGCGGCGGCCCTGGCGCTCAACGGCACGGCCGACGTCTCCCGGATGCCCGCCATCACGTTCACCGTCGATGTCGCCGCCGCCCAGAACGCGACGGCGCAACTGGCCGCCGTACCCGACGCACCCGTGTCCGCCGCGATGCGGGCACGGCAGGTGAACGCCTGGTACGGCCTCGGCGGCGACACCGTCCTCGACCGGCTCTTCGTGCTCTCCACCCGGCTGACCACCGCCCTCCGGGCGGCCCGGGGCGGCTCCTCCTGGGACGCGCTGGACCGGCAGCTGCGGCCCGTGTGCGAGCAGTGGGGACGGGCCGGTCTGTACGAGGCGCTCTGGTTCCGGGTCCCCGACCGCGAGACCCAGGCCGACTGGCACTCGGTCGCCGTCCACGCCGCCCGGGGCGGCCGGGAGTGCACGGCCGCCCTGACCGCTCGTGACCGCAACGTCCTGCCGGGCGCACTCCGTGAGCTGGTCGCGGCCGGCCGCTGCACCGCGTCCGTCAACGCCCGGATCGACGCGGTGCTGCGCGCCGACGGCCGCCGGGGCACGGTCCGGGCGCCCGCAGAGGGGACGGCCTGCGAGCGTGCCGGATAGCGCCGGCGGCGGGTTGACAGCCCCCGGCGCGGCGCATTACCTTCACAATTACTTAAGGTCTTCAACCATCCAGCATCTCAACCATCCTCGCCACCCGGGGAAGCACCACCAGTGGAAGGGCACAGCCAGCCATGAACCCCGCCCAGCACGGAGCGGCCGTCGCGGCCGAGGCCGCCGCATTCGTCGCCACGGTCAAGGCAGCGGACCTCTCCACTCCGGTGCCGACCACACCCGGCTGGACCCTCGCCGACCTCACGCAGCACGTCGGGAGCGTCCACCGCTGGTTCAGCGAGCTGCTCCGCCGGCGCGTCCAGCAGCCGCCGGCCGGCCGCGACGTGGACCTGCGGCTGCCCGAGCACGCCGACGGACTCCCGGACTGGCTGACGGAAAGCGCCGCCGAGGCCGCCGAGGTGTTCGCCGCCACCGACCTGGACGCACCGATGTGGGCCTGGGGCGTGGACCAGCACGCCCGGTTCTGGGTCCGCCGCATGCTCTTCGAAACGCTCGTCCACCGGGCCGACGCGGAGCTCGCCCTCGGGATCACCCCGCACATCGACCGCGCCGTGGCGGTCGACGGCATCGACGAGTTCCTCACCAACCTGCCGTACGCATCCCCCTTCGCGCCGCTGACCGCGCAACTGCGGACCCCTGAACACCGGAGCATTCGCTTCAGCTGCACGGACGGCGAGGGCGACGGAGCCGGCCGCGGCGACTGGCTGATCGGCCTGCGCCCCGACGGATTCGCGCTGGTGGCCGACGGAGCCGAAGCCCGCCCGGCGGACGCCACGGTCCGGGGACCGGCCGCGGAGCTCCTCCTGCTCCTGTACGGGCGCCGGGACCACACGAGCACCGCCTTCCGGCTGCTCGGGAACCAGGAGCTCCTCGACCACTGGTTCGCCCACTCGGCCTTCTAGCGCCGCGTCAGGCGGTGCGGGGGCGCCGGGATGTGCACGGGCGGGGGTCCGCCAACCGGCCCGGGGGCGTGGGACGTTACATTGGTCGGGATCGGCCACGCGCCGCGGCGGGACGGTCCCGCATCCCCGGGAGGCATCGTGGGCACGGCTCTGATCGCGTTGGCCGCGGCGACCGTCGGCGTGATCGGCACGCTCCTCGCCCCCGTCCTGTCCCAGCGCCTGACGGCCCGCGCCCAGGCCGAGCAGTTCGACCGCCAGCAACGGACGGACCACGCCCTGCGGTTGCACCAGCGGCGGATCGCCGAGGAGGACCGGCGCCGCGACTGCTACGTGGCGGCCAACGCCGCGTACCGCCGCCACCGGGTCGAGCTGATGAACTACCTGTGGCTGGTGCACAAGGGCGAGGTCACCGCGGAGGGCCGGCAGGCGATGGAGGCCGCCCGGCACGCGCACCACGCGGCCTTCGCGGAGGCGCAGATGATCGCCTCCGCGGCGGTGATGGACGAGCTGGACACCATGACCACGGCGCTGTCCGAGCTGTACGGACGGACGATGCGGCTGGAGGAGGGCCGGCCCGTACCGGGCGGCTCCTTCCAGGAGATCCACGACGAGCTCCAGGAACTCTGGGACCGCGGGCAGGGGCTCCGCGCCGTGATGCGTTCCGACCTGGGCATCGACGACGGCCCGCTCCCCCGGCCCGCGTAGCCGCCCGGGGCGGGTCCGGTCCGGGGTTACGGCGTGGCCGCCCCGGCGGTGGCCGCCACCCTGCGCAGCACCTTGAGGGCGATCACGTACTCCTCGTCACCGATGCCCTCGTGGACGACGGCGCGGAGCCCGGTCACCGGCTCGCGCAGGCGCAGCCGCGCGGATTCCCCCGTCCCGGTGAGGTGCAGGCGCTGCCCGTCGTCGATCGAGGGCCGGCCCCGGTGGAGCAGCTGGTCCACCACCCGGTCGGCCGGTGCCCGGTCGGTGGTCGCAAGGGTCAGCGGTTCCATGATCGCAACGCTGTCTCCGCGGGCCCGGACGCCCGCCCCGGCCCCACGGCTGCGGAGCGCCCGCGGGGTGTGCGCAAGCGGAATCCGACACGT
>NZ_JBHYVA010000928.1:0-2605 GCF_042750055.1 Streptomyces sp. NPDC059456 | reverse complement strand
CTCCAGCACCACCCCCCGGTCGGCGCCGGCGCGGGCCGCCGCCGACGCCAGCGCGCAGCCCGCGATGCTCCCGCCCACCACCGCGACCGTACCGCCCTGCATGCCGTGCTCCCTCCGCGCGAACTCCCGGGATCCGTCAGCCTACTGAGAGTTGCGCGGCGCGGTGCGGGGTTCGCGCGATGCCGGGCGCGGCGCCGGCGGTCGGCGGTCAGCCGGCGAGTGCCGCCGACACGACGGAGCGGGCCTCCTCCTGTACGCGGCTCAGGTGGTCGGCGCCCAGGAACGATTCTGCATAGATCTTGTAGACGTCCTCCGTTCCCGAGGGGCGGGCCGCGAACCAGGCGTGCTCGGTGGTGACCTTGATGCCGCCGATGGCGGCGCCGTTCCCGGGAGCCTGTGTCAGGACCGCCGTGACCGGTTCGCCCGCCAGGGTGTCGGCGCTGACCTGCCCGGGGGACAGCCGGGCCAGGACGGCCTTCTCCTCCCGGGTGGCGGGGGCGTCGATCCGGGCGTACGCCGGCTCGCCGAAGCGGGCCGTCAGGCCGGCGTACCGCTCGCTCGGGGTCTGCCCCGTCACGGCGAGGATCTCCGAGGCCAGCAGGGCCAGGAGGATGCCGTCCTTGTCGGTGGTCCACACCGAGCCGTCGCGGCGCAGGAAGGAGGCTCCGGCCGATTCCTCGCCGCCGAAGCCGATGGTGCCCGCGCAGAGCCCGTCGACGAACCACTTGAACCCGACGGGAACCTCGACCAGTTCACGGCCGAGGTCGGCGGCCACCCGGTCGATCATTCCCGAGGACACCAGCGTCTTGCCGATGCCCGCGTCCGCCGGCCACTGCTCGCGGTGGGCGTAGAGGTAGGCGATCGCGGTGGCCAGGTAGTGGTTGGGGTTCATCAGGCCGCCGTCCGGGGTCACGATGCCGTGCCGGTCGGCGTCCGCGTCGTTGCCGGTCGCGATCCGGAACCTGTCGCGGCCTTCGATGAGCGAGGCCATCGCGTACGGGGAGGAGCAGTCCATCCGGATCTTGCCGTCCCAGTCCAGCGTCATGAACCGCCAGGTGGGGTCGGTGTGCGGGTTGACGACGGTCAGGTCGAGGCGGTGTTCCTCGGCGATCCGGCCCCAGTAGGCCACGGAGGCCCCGCCGAGCGGGTCGGCCCCGATGTGCAGGCCCGCGGCGCGGACGGCGTCCAGGTCGAGCACGGACGGCAGATCGCGCACGTAGCTGCCGAGGAAGTCGTACGTGCCCGTGGTCGGGGCGGCGGCCGCCCGCGCGTACGGGATGCGCCGGACCTCCTTCATGCCCCCGGTGATGATCTCGTTGGCGCGCTCCTGGATCCAGCCGGTCGCGTCCGATCCGGCGGGCCCGCCGTGCGGCGGGTTGTACTTGAAGCCTCCGTCGGCGGGCGGGTTGTGCGAGGGCGTGACCACGACTCCGTCGGCCAGGGCCGAGGTGCGCCCGCGGTTGTGGGTGAGGATCGCGTGCGAGACCGCCGGGGTGGGGGTGTAGCCGTCGGCGGAGTCCACGAGCACGGTCACGTCGTTGGCGGCGAAGACCTCCAGGGCGGTCACCCGGGCCGGCTCGGACAGGGCGTGGGTGTCCGCGCCCAGGAAGAGGGGGCCGTCGGTGCCCTGCCGGGCGCGGTACTCGCAGATCGCCTGGCTGGTCGCGGCGATGTGGTCCTCGTTGAACGCCGCGGCGAGGGAGGATCCGCGGTGTCCGGAGGTGCCGAAGGCGACGCGCTGGCCGGGGTCCGCCGGATCGGGGTGCAGGGCGTAGTACGCGGTCACGAGCCGGGCCACGTCGATCAGGTCCTGCGGCCGCGCCTGCTTGCCCGCTCTTTCGTTGACCATCCGTCCTCTTCCTCCGTGTCGGATCCGAGCCGAATCAACGCGTACAACCGTGGTCATTGTGTAGCCCCCTGAACGTGCCCGCACCGCCGCGCCGCCACGCGGCCCGCCCCTGTGCGCCCGGTCACGCTGCCGTCCCGTCCCGTGCGGGTGACGGCGCGGCCGGGCGGTCGTCGAGCCCGGCGACCGCGGCGACGTGGCGGCCTGAGCCCGCCCCGTACGTCCCGCGCCTCGCCGCAGACGGCTACCGGGCGCCCGAGCCGCGCCGGGCGAGGGCGCGGCCCGTCGCCGCGAAGGCGATCGCCGTGACGGCCAGCGCCGCCGCGACGGCGAAGGTGATCCGCATGCCGTGGGCGACGTCCTCCGGGCCCGCGGTGGCGACGTCGCCCGTCCCCGAGGCGAGCGCGAACACGGCGCCCATCACCGAGGCGCCGGTGACGAGCCCGAGGTTGCGGGACAGGTTGAGGACCCCGGAGACCACGCCCCGCCGGTCCGGGCCGACGTCCGCCATGACGGAGGTGTTGTTCGCCGTCTGGAACACCGCGTAGCCGGCGGTGACGACCACGAGCGGGACGAGGTAGCCGGCCACGCCGAGGGTCACCGGTGCGAGGGCCAGGGCGCCGCAGCCCACGTCCCCCCCCCGGGGGGGCGGGCGCCGGCGGGGGGGTTCGCCGGGCTGCCCCCGCGACTCGATGGACCCCGTGCGCATCCGCTCGGTCACCACGGCCGCCTGCACCAGGTCCCCGCGGTACTTGGGGA
>NZ_JBHYVA010000927.1:0-2607 GCF_042750055.1 Streptomyces sp. NPDC059456 | reverse complement strand
GCCGTGGGCGCGGGGCGGGGGCGGCCGGGGGGGGCGGCCCGCCCCCGCCGCCGCGTGGGGCCCGGCGAGGGGGGCCCGCACGGCCCGGAGCACCCCGCCCGTCGTGCGGTGGCGTGCGGCGAGCCGGGCCGCGGCCGCCCCGTCCTGGCCGACGGGCAGCAGCCGGGTGCGCAGGTCCCGGGCTCCGAGCAGGGCCGCGGCGGGGCCCTGCGGCGCGGGCAGGTCGGGACGCGCGTACACCCGGTGGCCGTCGACGAGCCGCGTCTCGGAGCCGTCCATCGCCCGGATCGCCGCCGCCACTTCGGCGGGCAGCCCGGCCTCGCACTCGGCGGTCAGCGCCAGTTGTACGTCGAGCAGGACGCCCGCGGCCCCGCCCGCGAAGGCCGCGGCCGCCGTGTGCGGGCCGATCCCGCCGCAGGCCACGACCGGCACGCCGACACCCGGGTCGGCGAGCAGCTGCTGGAGCAGGACGAAGGTGGTGGCGGCGCCCACCCGGCCGCCGGCCTCGTGCCCCTTGGCGACGACCGCCGAGGCCCCGGCGGCCACCGCGGCCCGGGCCTCCGCGAGGCCGGTGGCCTCGGCCCACACCCGGGGCCCGCCGGGCGCCGCCGCCCAGCCGGCCACCCGCTCCGGGACGTACGCGGCGGGGTCGGCGAGGAGCACCGTGTCCACCTCGGGCGGCAGCTGCGCCGGCCCGAGTGGGCAGCCCGCGGGCACCCGCACCCCGTAGCGCCGCCCGGGGCCGAGCAGGCGGGTGAGCTCCGCGAAGGCGGCCGACGGGGCGTCGGGGTCCCGGCCGAGGTCGAGCAGGCCGAGGGAGCCCGCCCGTTCGGCGGCGATGACGATGCGGGGCCGGGGCTCCTCGAAGGGGCTGAGCGCGATCACCAGGTCGCGCGGGTCGGCGGTGTGCGCGGACGGGCCGCCGGACTCCGCGGCGGGGGCGCCGGGCTGAGGGGACGGGGTGCCGGGCTGCGGGGACGGCTCGGGATGGGGGGTCACGGGCGCTCCTCGTTGAGTGCTGTGTCACATGCCGCCGGGCTGCGCAACGGCTGGGCAGGGCGTGGCGGGGCACCCCGGGGCGGGCAGGGGCGCAGAGGCGGGCCGACGCACAGGGCGGGCGGGTGTGCGGGGCGGGTGGGGCACGGGGGAAAGCGGGGGCACAGGGAAAACGGGGGCACAGGGGCAAGCGGTGGCACGGGGGTGAGCGGGCACACGGCGAGCGGGGGCGAGCGGGGCGGCGGGGGAGTGCGCGGGCGACTCCCCACCGGTACAGGTGGCCGGGCGACCCGCCTGGGTGGGGCGGGCTTGAACACTGGTCAATTCCCCTGATGCCGGGATGCATCGTGCGGTCGTCGTCGTGCACTGTCAACGGCCTTGCGGAGTAAGGTCCTTCACGTACCGGACGGAAATCCGGTACTCCGTGCGCACCCCGGTGCCCTCCCTCCCGGACCCTCGTCCCCCGCCGACCTGCGGTGATCCCCGGCCGACCGTGGGCCGCCGGAGCCGGGCACCCCGTACGGCGGCAGCCGGGGCTCATGCCCGGCCGGTATGCCTCGACACCCTCCGGGCATGAACAGCGGCCGGAATTCGCGCAGTTGTTCAACACGGCGCCCCTTACGGGGGCAACCCCGCGCGGTTACCGTCCGGTCATGACCCCCACACTCGCGCAGCTGCGTTATCTCGTCGCCGTCGCGGACTGCGGTTCCATCACCGGCGCGGCCGCCTCGGTCTTCGTCGCCCAGTCCGCCCTGTCGCGGGCCGTCCAGGCCATGGAGCGCGATCTCGGCATCGAGCTCCTCGCCCGCCGGGGCAGGGGGGTGGACCTCACCCCGGAGGGCGCCCGGGTGGTCCGCCTGGCGCGCACCGTGCTCGACGCGGTGGACGCCATCGACGACATCGGGGACCCGCACGGCAAGGGCGGACGGGCCGTCCTCACCCTGGTGGCCACCCCCACCCTGGCCCTCGACCTGGCCTCCGAACTGGTCCCGGCCTTCACCGCGCGCCACCCCGGCGTGCAGGTGCGGCTCCACCAGCACGACGGCCGGGAGTCCCTGGTGCAGGAACTGCTCGACGGAACCTCCGAGCTGGCCCTGGTCGACCTGCCCGTGGACAAGGAGCTGACCACGCACCACATCCAGGAGCGCGAGGTGGTGCTGGTCTCGCCCCTCGGCTCCCGGCTGCCCGACCCCGTGCCGTTCCGGCTGCTCGACGGCCTGCCGATGGTGCTGCCGACCCCGGGCACCGGGCGGCGCACGGAGATGGAGGCCATGTTCAGCTGCCTCGGCGTGCGGCCCGTGCCCGCGTTCGAGGTGGACGAGCGGCTCGCCTGGGTCACCGGAGTGACCGACGGCCGCGGCTCCCTCATCTGGTACCGGGACGTGGTGGCGAGGGCCTTCGGCGGCCGCGCCGAGATCCGCTCCTTCACGCCGCCGCTGCTGCGCCCGGTGGGCATCGCGCACGCCCGCCGGCCACTGAGCCGGGCCGCCCGGGCGTTCATCGCGCACGCCCGGCACAAGGCGCCGGTCCGGGAGCCGGCGCGCTGACCGCGCGGCACCCTTTCGGCCAGACGTGCCGGTACGGCATTGAGCGAGGCTCAAAGAGGGGTCC
>NZ_JBHYVA010000926.1:0-2613 GCF_042750055.1 Streptomyces sp. NPDC059456 | reverse complement strand
GGGGCGGGCGGCCCCGCGGGCGGGGGGGGCGGACGGCGGCGGTCGCCCGGCTGGCCGGGCGGCCGTGGCGGCCGGGCGAACTGCGGTACGAGTCGAAGTCCGCGGCGCACGCCCTGTTCGGGCGGATCCTGGCGGGCGGCGGACATCCCCGGATCGTGCTCCCCGCCCAGTGGCCGGCCCCCACCCGGCGGGCGGCGGCCAGGCTGCTGGCCGCCCGGGCCGAGGCGGGCGGGAGCACCGTGGTGAAATCGGAGCACGGTGTCGGCGGCTCCGGGACGACCGTGGTGACACCGGGCCGGCTCCGCGCCGCGGGCGGTGCCCGGGCGGTGCTGCGGGGACTGCCGCGCGGGCCCCTGCTCGTGGAGGAGTACGTGTCCGGCCCGGGCGGCCCGGGCGGCGACGCACCGCGCGATCTGACGTACGACGGGTTCGTGGACGGGTCGGGCCGGGTGCAGGAGGTGGGCGGCGCGGTGATGGACGTGGTGGGAGCCCGGTACCGCGGCGCGACGGTGGGCCCCGGCGTGGTGCCCCCGTGGGCGCAGGAGCCGCTGCTCGCGTTCGGCGAGGCGGTGGGCCGGGAGCTGGCGGCCGGCGGCTACCGGGGCTGGTTCGACGTGGACTTCGTCGCCGACGGGGCGGGGCGGCTGGCGCCGACCGAGACGAACCTGCGGCTCACCGGCCCGTCGGTCGCCTTCATGGTGGCGGCCCGGCTCGACGCGCTGCGGGGCGCGGGGCACCTCGTCCGGATCGCGGACCGGGTGGAGCTGGGAGCCAGACTGCCCGGGGCCGCACTCGACGGGCTGTGCGAGACGCTGGCCCGGGGCTGCGCGGAGCTCGGGGCGGTGTTCCTGCCCGCGATCCCGACGGGCGCCTTCGACCCGGCGCCGTGGCTGGGCGTGCTGGTGGCCGCGCGCAGCGGGGAGGTGCTGGACGCGGCCGAGGCGCTGGTCCGGGCGGAGGCGCTCGCGGTGGGGGCCGCGTTCACGGAGGATCAGCCGCCGTCGTCGGCGTCGAAGGGCGACGGCGGCTTCCGGGTGACGTAGACCGCGACGACGGCGGCCGCGATCATCAGCGGAATGTTGAAGGCGTAGACGAGGGCGGCCTGGAGCGGCCAGTCCCGCTTGGCCGCGAGCCGGTAGAGGTTGTCCTGCGGGAACCAGGCGGCCAGCAGGTAGACCACCGCCAGGTGCGCGGCCGTGGTGAGGCCACCGCCGCCGCTGCCCCGGCCGCGGCCGTGTGCCGTCATCCGCTGCCTGCCGCGGAAGAGGAACAGCAGCCCGGCGGCGAAGGCGGCCCCCTCGAACAGGTAGAGCACGAAGAAGAGGAACGCCCACGGATGGGGCACGCCGCTCAGGTCGGTCGCGTCCGGCCAGAGGATCCGCGAGACGAGGAGGAAGAAGAATCCGGTGACGGCCACGAACACGGCGCCGAAGCCGATCAGGGTGGCCGGCCCGGCGGGAGCGCCGCCGGAGGCGGCCGCGTACTTCCCGGCGCCCGCCCGGCCCGGCTCCGCCGTGAGCACGGGCTGCGCCAGCGCGCCCCGGTCCTCCTGGCCCGCACGGTTGCGGGGCAGGGCGCGCAGCCGGACCACGCCCTGCGGGGTCTGCGCCCGCAGCACCTTCCCCGCGAGGTGGTCGTGGAGCCCCTCGCCGTCCGGCAGCTCGGCCGCCGGGGGCCGGGCCTGCGCATCGGCGGGCGGGGCCAGATGGGCGATCAGCCGGCGCGCACCACTGCTGCCGTCCGGGACTTCGGCCACGAGGGCGGCGCCGACGTCCGGGTGGCTGCGGAGGGCGGCTTCGACGGCGTGCGGGTCGAACGCGCCGCCCTCCACGCTGATCCGGTCCCGGATCCGGCCCCGGAACTCCAGCAGTCCGTCCGGGCGGAGCTCGGCCAGATCGCCGGTGGGGATCGCGTCGCCGCCGTCGGGCGGGGTGAGCCGGACCTGCCCGCCGTCCAGCTCCACGCGGCAGCCGGGGAACGGGGCGCCGATCAGGGACAGCTGCTCGGGGTCGTCCAACGGGCGGGGCAGCTGGGGCAGTTCGAACCAGGCTCCGGTGCCCGCGGCCTCGGTGGTCCCGTACACGTTGAGCAGCCGGGCGCCGGCACGGAGCCGGCCCTGCAGGGCGTCCTGCTCGTCGAGGAAGAGGCGGTCCCCGGTGACCGTGACCAGGCGCAGCGTGCGCAGGGCCGGATCGGGGCCCCGGCGGCCGCGCCCGGCGGCGGATCCGGGGCGCACCGCGTCGCGTATGAGCAGCCGGGTCGCACCGGCCGGGTCGGTGTGGAGCACGCTGACCTGCTCGGTCCCGACGGCCCGGCGGATCCCCTCGGGCGTCCAGGGGCCGCGCGGGGGCAGGACGAGGGCGCCGCCCGAGCACAGGGCCCGGGTCCAGCCGGCGGCGAACGCGGTGATGTCCGGCCCGGAGGTGATCAGGTGCCGGTCCCCGGGAAGGGGCCGGATGACCTCGGCCCACGCCGCGTGGGGGGGGTGCCTCGGGTCGGGGCCGCGGGGGCGCGGGCGCGGGGGGGCCGGCGGGCCCCCGCGGCCGCCGCCCCCCCCGCGGGGCCGGGCCCGCCCTGCCCCCCCGGCCGGTCGGCGCCCCGGGCCGCGCGGGC
>NZ_JBHYVA010000925.1:0-2619 GCF_042750055.1 Streptomyces sp. NPDC059456 | reverse complement strand
GGATGGAGAAGGCGGGGTAGGCGGGGACGACGGTGACGTCGGTGTGCCACTGGTTGGCGCGGGCGCCGTGGTGGGAGTCGAGGGCGTGGGGGGAAACGGCCACGGCGGAGGGCCCGGGGGGGGGGGGGCCGGGCCGGGGGGGGGGGGGCGGCGCCCCCACTGAGCAAGGCGGTGGCCGGCTTCACCGCCACCGGTGGGACGCAGAAGGCAATGGCCGACGCACTCCACATCTCCCCCGCAGCCCTCTCGCGCTATCTGAGCGGGGACCGGATCGCCCCGCGCGAGACGCTCCGCGCCATGCAGTCGTTCCTCGCTGCGCGGGGCCTGCCCCTGACCCGGCAGGTCTGGGAGGAGCTGGATGCACTGTGCGGACAGGCACACCTCGCCAGCGGATCGCCCGCCGTCCAGCTGGCCCACCTCAAGGAGGAACTGACCCGCTTGCGCGGCGAACATGAGCATGCGCAGCAGGTCGCCGAGGCGCGCCTGACCGGACTTGGGGAACGGGCAAGCCGCCTCGCCGAGCGGCTGGAAGAGGCACTGGACCGGGCGAGGACCGCGGAGGGAGCACGCCAGATCCTCCAGGCCCAGGTCACCGGGCAGGACAAAGGCCTGCTGCAGGCTCAGGGCTACATCCAACAGATGGAGGCTGAACTCACCAGGCAACGCGAGCAGGCCCGCCGGCTGCAACAGGAAGTCGGCGTCCTGCGCGAGCAGAACCGCCGCCTCGTCGAGGCGCAGCAGGTTCCCGGGGCGTCAACGCAGGACACGGCTTTCGAAGCCACCCTCGCTGCGCCCCGCGCCCGGATCGCCGAAGCCGGGGAAGGCGAGCAGACCGGCACGCCGGCCGAACGGCAAGGAGCGAGAGGACGGCAGGTGGCTCCCCGCACTCCACCGGGGCCGGTCAGACACGCTCCAACCGACCAGCCCTTGTCCATCCTCGTCTATGACACCGTCAAAGTCGTCGTGCTGTTCGCCGTGATCTACGAGCTGGCACTGGCGTACGGCGCAGGCCTGTACGCCACCCCGGGGCCCAGTATCTGGAAACTCGTCCTGGCCGCCGTGGTCGGACTTGGGGTGTCGCTGGTGTGCTGGACCGTGTCCCTCGCGACCGCGGACGAATACCCGGCGAACTGGCCGATGGCCGTCGTCACCTGCGCCGGCCCCCTGTGCTTGGTCTCGGGGCTCGTCACCCCGTTCCTCCTCGGCACCGATGTCCTCGGACACTGGCTCGCCGGCACCGTCGGACTCTTGTAGCCCCCGCTCACGTTCCACCCGGTCGGGCCGTCCACCCCCAGCCCGGCCCCTGGGTCCCGACGTCAGGCCGCCTCAAGCGGATGCCCTCCCCGGTCCCCCGCCGGGCCAGCGCTGAGCCCGCCACCGCCTCAGGGCGGAACGGCACCCCCGCCCAGGACGTCCCGGCTCCCACACGCAGCCGCAGAGGTTCGCCCGCCGGCCGCCATTCCGGGCCCCACGGCCCCGCCTTGGCGGGAGGGAGCCCGGGGCTCGTGCGTCATCGGCCGCGGTCCGGCCTCCGGCGCCGGATGATCTCCATCTCCACTGGCCCCGACCCTCCCCCTCGGCGCGGCCGGACCCCGTAGGGCGCCCCGGGCGGCACCTTCCGGCCCGCTCGCACACGCATGAATTTCGGCTTGATATCGCGCATTCGACTGCGCCGGAAATGAACACAAAGAGCATCCGGAACGTTTCAGCGATGAAGATCGTCACGAAAATCCATGGGAGCGCGATACTGCATTTCCTCCCGCCGCATCAAACAAGACACCAAGCACGCCGACCGCACCTTTACAGCCATGCCTGACGGGAATCATTCGCCGGCTCATGCCAGGGTGAATCGTTTCTCGACGCTCATCAGATCTTCAGCCGACTGAGCGTTTCGAGTGAACGGGTCGGGCAACCCAGTCGGCCTGCCCTGATTGCTTGATATCAATTTCCCGGCGCCTGGATCCAAGCCGAATGGCCGCCCATTTCAGATCGTGCACGAAGCGCACGGACCTGCATCGAGAACGGAATCCGCATCATGGGAATCGCCCTGCGCAAGACCCTCGCCCTCGCCTCGCTGGCAGTGACGGCCGCCCTCCTGCCGGTGAGCGGGGCAGAGGCAGCGAACCCCACCCAGCAGACCGCACGCATCCCCGGCCGGTACTGCCTCGCCAACGCCTGGCAGACGCCGAACGTCTCCACGAAGCCGTGCGACTCAACGGCCCCAGGACAGCACTGGACCGTGTCGGGCCAGCAGATCTCCCTCACGAACGCGCGTGGTTACTGTCTCGCCAACACCTGGGAGACCCCGCAGGTTTCGGTCAAGCCCTGCAACTCCAACGACCAGGGCCAGTACTGGAACGTCTCGGGTCAGCAGATCTCCCTCGCCTTCGCCCCGGCCTACTGCTTCGCCAACGCCTGGGATACCCCGAACCTCTCGACGAAGCCCTGCGACCGCGCTGACCGCGGGCAGAACTGGGCCGTCTTCAACGACCAGATCAGCCTGGCACTCGCCTGAGCCCCCTGCCGTGGGGCCGGCCGGGGGGCGCCCCCGCCGGCGGCCCGGGGGGGAATACAGGCGTTGACGCCCGAAAGTTGTTTTAATAAAAAAAAAAACTGGCC
>NZ_JBHYVA010000924.1:0-2642 GCF_042750055.1 Streptomyces sp. NPDC059456 | reverse complement strand
GCCGACAGGATGCTGCGGACCGTGCCCGGGTTCGCATGTATTGGAGGCGGGCGGGCTATCCGCGCTGATTCAGCGCGCGGGTCAGGTCCCGGTTTGCGGCCCGCGCGGCGTCGAGTTCTGCCTCCCGCTCTTCCAGCGCCCCGGTCAGCTCGACGTTGCGCTGTTCGAGCCGGGTGATGCGGTTGTTGAGCTCGGCGACATCGCAAGGCGGTCCGAGACCGGAAGTCCGCCAGATTTCTTCGCCGGGTACTTTCGACAGCCGCTCTTCGAGCTGCCGGACGCGAGCGGCCAGGCGAGCGCTTCGAGCTGCCGCGCTGGCCAGATCCGCCTGCAGTGACGCCCGGGTGACAGCCAAACCACCCGAGGCCTGTGCGGCCGGCGTGTGGGCGGAGGCGTGGAGGGCGTCGAGAAGATCGCGGTGGCGGTAGAGGAAGGCACGGTCGACGCGAGCGGCGCGGGCGATGGACGATGCATTCAGCGGTGTCCCCTCACGCCGGGCGGCCGTGATGGCCGGCCTCCACCCGGGTCCGGCGGCGTTCGGTGTCGGCCTGACGGCCGTTGTTCATGGCGGTGGTCACGGTTGGCAGGTCCTTGGGGGTCGGACGTCAGGCAGAGGTTGGCCGACGCGGGGCATGCCGAGGTGGACGGTGCGAGAGCGTCGGACGAGGGCGACGGCCTGTTCGATCTGTGCGCGGTCCTCGGCGGTGAGCTGGTCGAGGTCGGTGGTGACGCGGTCGATGAGCCGGTGCACCCGGCTGATCTCCTCGTTGCTGGGCATGGCCTGGGTGCGGGCCCACTCGTCGGCTTCGAAGGCGGACATCAGCTTCTCCCGGCTGCGCAGCAGGTCGGCGAGGTGGGCTTGGAGGTCGGCGAGGTAGGAGACGTCGGTGGAGAAGTGCTCGCAGCCCAGGCAGCGGAACCGCAGCGGGCAGGCGTGTCCGCCGGCGGCGACGTTGGACGGTTCGCGGCAGACCCCGTACGGGGTGGCGACCTCTCCCCAGCAGGGCCTGCACCTCGTCCGGCGTACCGCCCGCGTCCGCGACGTTCGACCCGAACGCCCGCCGGGCCATGTGCGGACCCACCCGCCGGCCCAGCGCCGCCCGCTTCCCGAGCCGATCGAAGAGCTCCCCGATCGCCTCCGGCGACATCGGCGCGCCCAGCGGCGCCCGGAACAGGTTCACCAGCAGAAAGTCGCTGCCACCATCCCCCTGCAGCCGGTGCCGCTCCTCGTAGTACAGGTCGAACGCGGACACCGTCAGGAAGTCCAGCGGCGCCACCCACGAATGCCGGGACTTCGACCAGGCACCGTTGGAGTTCTCCCGCCGCCGCACATGCACGTGCGCCCCCGGGTACTCGCAGCCCAGCCCCCGCGAGTCCGGCAGCAGGTGCACGTCGCTGCGGCGAAGTCCGGCGGCCTGCCCGCGCCGCAGGCCCACTCGCCCGAGCAGCAGCACGACCAAGCGGTCCCGCGCGCTGCGGCACGCGACGAACATCGCCACCAGCTCGGCGTCGGCCGCCCGGTCCACCTCGGCGACCGGCTCCCGCAGGCGGTGAACGGGTCGCATCTGGCAGAACAGGCCCCCGTCCTCGCCGGTGGCTTCCGTCGGTAGATCCCGGCTGTCGGCGAGTTCGTAGATCTGCCCCCGCACCCCACGCGGTGCCTCACCAGCATTGACCGCGTACGACAGCAGCCCCCGCTCCGCGACCAGCACCCGGTTGATCCGCCGCTCGCCCCGCACCGGCGCCGCCCCCGGGCCGGGCTGCACCACCGGCACCACCCCGTGAACGGCGGCCGGGGTGTACCTCAGCCAGACCATGAACGGGCCCAGATCCCGGCCTGCCTCAGGCCACTCTCGGCCCGTCGCCATGCACCACCTCAGGTACAGGGCGACGCCGGCGTACAACTTCGTCGTCGGCTCGGCCCGGTCCCGGCCGAACCGGAGGTTCCGCAGCCAGTGATCGGCTACGGCGACGACCTCCAGGTCGTCATCAAGGACCGTCCAGTACCTCTGCCCGGACGGCATCACCACGGGAAACGCCCGCATCCGCAACTCCTGCTTCGAGTCGTGCAGCAACCCGCTGCAGAGCCACACCCCCCGAGAACGAGTCCCAGAAGATCAACGAACCCACCTCACATCACGTCACACCACAGCTGATCCACCCCAAGAGAAAGGGGCGAGGCCCCAACCTCGTATCGGCATGCAGGGACGTGGCTTCTCTGCACCACGGCGCCAGGAAATGCGGCTCGTCCCATGAGGTCCGCAACCGGCCTGGTCCTCGTGCATGGTGATCACCTGGCCGCGTCGTAGATGGGGCCCTTGGAGGACAGCGAGGGGGTGAGTCGGAGAGCGGCTCGTCAACCGGGCTCCAGGGCCAGCGCAAATTCCACCCCACGGAGCCAGCGTCTCCCCAGCGTGCTGACCGGCGCGAACGCGAGCCCCGGGGTGGGCGTCTTGTCCCGAACCGCAGGTCCCCCGGCCTGCCCCATGCGAGAGTGTCCGGGCAGGGTCCACGTGGTGGCGCCCCTGCACATAGGTGGGGAGATCAGCGCGGGCGTGTCAGCGACGGACGGGTCTTCATGGGGGCAGGGTGAGCATGCGCAGGCTGCTGTCGTTCTCGGACGCAATGGTGCTGCTCGGCGG